>CAMJRV010000101.1 GCA_946408315.1 uncultured Bacillota bacterium
ATCAGGCCATATACTTCAATACCCTGGCCCCCAACATGCAGGTGAAGGCTCCGGCTACCTCTGCCGGGATCAAAGCCTTTGAAGAGATGACCTATCGCGGCGTCAGCATCAACGCGACGGTTTCCTTCTCCGCAACCCAGGCCATCGCCGTAGGGGAAGCGGTAGAACGGGGACTCGCGAGAAGAGAAGCGGAAGGGCTCGACAATTCCGAGCTGAACCCCGTCTGCACCATCATGGTAGGCAGACTGGACGATTGGCTGAAGGAAGTGGCGGACAAGAAGGACATCTGCGTAGACCCCTGCGCCCTTTATTATGCGGGAATCGCTTGCGTGAAGAAGGCATACAAGGTCTACAATGAGAGAGGGTACAGAACGAAGATGCTGTCGGCAGCTTACCGGACGCCGTTACAGTGGCTGGAGTTCATCGGCGGAGACATGATCATGACGATTCCCTACAAGAATCAGGTTCCCTTCAATGGTTCCGACTTCGAGATCAAGGCACGGATGGACGATGAAGTTGATCCATACTATATCAAGGAGCTGAGAAAGCTGCCTGATTTCGTAAAGGCGTATGACGAGATGAGCGTGGAAGAGTTCAACACCTTCGGACCGGTGAACAAGACCTTAGATCAATTTGCAGGCGGATACGACGACCTGGTGAAGATCATCCGAAAGTTCATGATAAAGTTCTAGTTCGAGCTCAATACACAAATTGACACAGGGGAGGGGGAGCGAATTCCTCTCCCCATTCAATGTTTGCATCTATTTTCCTAAACCCATCCCGATCAGCTTATCTGTATAATCCGCCATGAACAGCGGGATGTTAAGCACGTCATCGTCCAATTTGAGATTGTCCAGGGAAAACCGTATACGCAGCTTGGTTTCATTGGGAAACCTCTCCTTGAATTTTTTAAGGCTGCGGCTTTCTGTATTGAATTCGGACTTGACCTCGACAGGAAAGATGTCGTTTTCCCTTTGGATGAGAAAGTCGACTTCATAAGGAGGGTTTCCTTGTGACCAGTAGCGGGGAGTTACCTCAAATTGGTTCTTCAGCGTTTGCAGCACATAATTTTCAGATAATGCACCCTTAAACTCAGTAAACAGCCGATTGCCCTCGCCAAAAGCGGTGGGAGCCAATTGCGCTAACCTGCGAAGCAAACCGACGTCTACAAGGTAAATTTTGAAAGCGGACAGATCGTCATATGCAGAGATGGGGATCCTCGGTGCGGAGCTTCGGTAGATTTTGCTTACCAGATTGGCATCCACCAGCCACTGCAGCGCATCTTCATATTCTCGCGCCCGAGCCCCTTCTTTTACGACCTTGTAGATAAACTTTTTGTTTTCGCGGGCAAGCTGGGAGGGAATCGACTTCCAAATCATTGAGATTTTCGGAAACTCCTTGACCTCCGGATGTTTGGCAAAATCCCTCTCGTAGGCGCCGATTATGTTGGAGAGAGCCGTTTGCATGGCTTCAACATCTCGATCTTCCGTCCATATCGCGACTGGTTCCGGCATTCCGCCAGTGACGTAGTACATCTTCAGCTTCTCGTATAAAGGGTTAAAAAAAGCGTCAGGGATGGGTGCAAGCGTGTCTATACCGGAGAGATATTGTATCAGATTTTCATTGCCGTTTGCCATCAAAAACTCGGTAAAAGTCATAGGGTTGATCTGAAGGAGGTCTACCTTACCCACCGGGAATGAGGACGGCTTGGATAAAGCAATACCAAGCAGCGAACCTGCACAGGCGACATGGTACTGGGCGCATTCTCACAGAAGTATTTCATTGAATTGATGACATTTGGGCAGTCCTGTACCTCGTCAAAAATAATCAGCGTATTTTCCGGCTGAATCTTTTTCCCGCTGGCCAGAATCAGATTTTGTAAAATTCTTTCTACGTCCTTGGTGGTTTCAAAAAACTGCTTGTATTCCTCATGCTCGTCAAAGTTAAAGTAAGCTATATTTTCGTAGTGTCGCTTGCCGAACTCTTTGAGAACCCAAGTCTTGCCCACCTGCCGCACGCCTTTCAAAATCAGCGGCTTGCGGTGTTTGGAATTCTTCCATTTTAATAAATCATTCAAAATAAGGCGTTCCATTTTACACCTCCGTCACACTTTTATAGATAATTTGTCGTAGATTATCACGATATTATAATTATCGTGCACTATTTTCTTATATAATGCAACTGGAATCACAAAATTATTAAGCAAATAAGTAGAAAAACCGCAATTCTCAGTCCCTCTTTTTTAGACCGGGCTGAAGGGGAGGATAGAATAAAAGCAAAAAAAACCCGCTCTTATAAAAGAGCGGGTTGATCGTGAAAGTTAGGCTACATAAACGTTGATGGCGCGCATCTTGTTGGAATCTCTGGAATCAACTTCGGTGTCATACGTCACCTTCTGGCCCTCAGCAAGAGATTTGAATCCCGTGCCCTGAATCGCGGAGAAATGGACGAAAACGTCCCCGGATCCGTTGTCGTTGGAAATAAATCCAAACCCTTTACTCTCATTAAACCATTTTACAGTACCATTATTCATATCGGTACCTCCTTTATAATATTATCCCGTGCAAAAACAAAAGCCACAGCGCCGTAAGTCAAAATGGAAAATTGACTTAAACCTGTAGCATCAATTAATACATTTAGAATTACTTTGAGTATATACGCTAAAAAGAGAACTGTCAACCCAAAAATTTCAATAAGGTTTTAACAGAGAGAAAAATTAAGGGCGCAGGCGCTTCGGCGGAAATTCTCTCTCATGCAATGAAAAAGGAAGCCTAAGCTTCCTCCTGGGTATCTATATGGAATCTTCAATCTGACGCTGAAGATCCGCGATATCTTTTGTCCAACTCTTTATTGCCCCTTTGTCATCATTTTCGCAAGCCTTCTTAAGTGCCTGCTTGTATGACAATAATTTAAATTGCATCGTTCTCTTATCCATAACGCACCTCCCAATATTTACAGTATACCACATCCGGCGGATAATTACACGTGATTTGCCAGAATGATGCGGGCCTACTGGGATTCTCAATCTTTCTTTTTCAGATCGGCGTTGAATTTATAGCCAACCCCTCGAACCGTCAGGATAAACTTTGGACTTCCCGGGTCCGGCTCGATTTTCTTTCGGATATTTCCGATGTACACGATGATGGTTCTGGAATCTCCGTCCAGCGAGTTTTCCTTCCAGACCGCCTCATAGATCTGTTCCACCGTATAGATCCGCTTCGGATTTGACATGAGCAGCGCGAGGATTTGAAATTCTTTGGCGGAGAGGGAAATTGCCCGGTCGCCGCAGCAAACTTCATATGTATCCTTGTTGATCCTGATATCCTGATACTCCACCGTGGCGTCTGCGGCGAATTTCCTGTCCTCCATCAGCCGGTTCCTTCTGAGATGGGCTTTGACTCTGGCGACCAGCTCCAGCCCGGAAAAGGGCTTGGTGATATAGTCGTCGCCTCCCGCTCCCAGGGCGATAACCTTGTCGATATCGTTTGATTTGCAGCTGGCGAAGATGATCGGGCAGTCCGTCAATTTCCGAATGCTCAGACAGAGCTCCGTACCCTCGATATCCGGAAGCATGATGTCCAAAACGATCAGGTCGATCTTCTGCTTTCTCAGCAAGGCGAGGGCTTCCATGCCGCTGGCTGCGGAGAAAACGCGAAATCCTTCTTCGGCAAGATACAGTCTGGAAAAATCGACGATTCCCTTTTCATCGTCAACAATGAGAATGCTTTCGTTTGGCATATCTCCCTCCCTATCTTCATTTTTTCGCCGGACAATATAAGCTTAAATGTTACAGAGTACTGGCCGCACAGGGGAATTTAATCGTAAAGGTGGTGCCCTGATTCAGTTCGCTCTCCGTCGAAATCTCCGCACCGTGCTTTGCCAGGATCTCCTTTGAGATCGCAAGCCCCAGCCCGGTTCCCTTGCTCTTCGCATCATTGGAGACGGTATAAAACATTTCAAAGATGTGCGGCAGGTCTTTTTTCTCAATCCCGGAACCAGTATCGGAAATTCGGGTTACGAGAAATTTCTCTTCGGAAAGTTCGCATCCGACGGTGATCTTACCGGGCTTCGGCATGTTTTTCATCGCGTTGTTCACAAGATTATACATTACCTGTTCGATTCTTTCAACATCCAGGATAAACTCGGGATTCTTCCGCCTCACATCCTCGGATATATCCAGTTCAAATCTGCAGCCCGCCTGTTCTGCATCCCGGGCAAACTTTTCAAAGATCTGCAGAAAGCTTTCGTCAAAGGGGAGCAAATAAAAATTGAAGGTAAACTGGCCGCTCTCAAACTGGGAAAGCTCAAACAGGTCGGTAACGAGCCGCTCCAGCAGCCGGGTTTTCTGATAGGCGTTTGAAACGAAATCCATGAGCTGCTCTCTGTCGCCGTTGATCTTATCGTCCAGGATTGCTTCCAGATTCCCACGCAGCGTCGTAATGGGCGTCTTCAGCTCGTGGGAGATGGAATACAGAAGTTTCTGCCGCTCCTTTTCCGAGTTATTCTTCTCGTCTCGGAACCTTTTGTTTTCCGTGATGTCCTGCATCCGGCCCTCAATCCCGAAAATATCCCCGGAGGAATCATGGATCACCGTAGTATACTCCTGAAACCACCGGTATTCTCCGCTTTTGCTCCGATACCGCAGCAGGATGGAGGAATCGGGCGATAGGTTCGGCGTGATGCTCAGATCGAACAGGGCTTTGTCGTCCGGGTGGACGCATTCCAGCAGCAGATACGGATTTTTATAAAACTCCTTCTGGGAATACCCTAAGATTCCGGTCACGTTAGGGCTGATATATTCAAAGCAGGGATCGGGTTTTTTCGTATAGAGGTAGACGATATCCCTGGAATTCTCAGTCAGCAATCGAAAGATTTTCTCGTTCCGTTTCAGGGCGTCGTTGTTTTTCTGCAGAAAGACAAAGAAAATTGAAACGTTCAGCGCCACGATCAGCGCAAGCTCGAGAATGTAGTGGGTGGAAGAGGAATTAAAATCGGGGTTCAGATAAAAATAATAGGATTTATGAATCCCCCAAATGATGAAAATAATTCCTGTGACGCTCTTTTCCACGCCCTCGATGGGCCATTCCTGCAGAAATTCGATCCCTGTATAAATTGCTACAACGCTGTAAAAAAGCGACAGCGGAAGCACTTCGATAAAATAGGTGAAATCGAAGCCCACACAGATCGCAATCCATAGCAGGTTTCCCAGGAACAGCCATCCCCAGAAACGAGGAATTTCCTTTTTCGTGAGGCGGTACGTGCCGGCCAGCAGGATCAGCGCGCTGAGAGAAAAGATGATTTGCTGAAACGTCAGCAGATATTTCCCTGAAACCGCGTCGATAAAGAGAATCTGCATGAGCACGCCCAGCCCGTACAGGCTCCAGCTCACCCCCCAGAATCCGATCGCTCTTTCACGGTTTTTCCTGTAGAGGAATAAAAAAATGAAAGCGAATATGAACAGAAATATCGTCAGGATCAAGGCGTAATAAAACATTAAAAACATAGTCCTCACCGAAAGGTACGGGCAGCCTGCTGGATTTGCAACTATTTATGCCCCTTGATGGTATCATTATAAACCTGGTCCTTGATGGTATCATTATAAACCCGGTCCCGGCGGTGGGGCAAGACGGATATTGTCTGAGTTTTTATTATTTTTTGACGGGTTCATTATTCGTTTTTTATGTTAAAGAGATATACTCACGGATATAGGCCGCCCCGCGTTCGGAAAGGTTGGATCTCATGAGGGAAGTTTGGAGAACAAGCAGCAAAATCATGGTAGTCGTCATGCTCTGCGCATCGGTTCTTTCCGCCGCTGTCGGCGGGCTGGTCCTGTATCAGAGCAGCAAGGTTGTGGAACAGAACGTTTACAGAAACCTGGAGCTGACGGCCGACAACTATGCGAGCATTTTCAGCGACTCTACGGAAAAGGTGGAGAGCACCTTGGAGGCGTACCTGTCCGCAATCAACGGGACGTTCGATTACAGCGCGCTCTACCGCGATCCGGACGCCTATCTGAAAGACTATCAGGACCACGTTCTCGTGCCTCTGACGAAGCAGTTTGCCGTCGACAACCGGGAAGATTTTCTGGGAATCTATTTTGACTTTAATCCGGCCATTCCCCGCCATCTTGAGGAAGACGACCAAACCTACGGCGTCTGGTATCTCGACAGAAATCTCACCGGAGAGATCCAGCGAAGCGACATGGAGCTGAAAAAAAACTTTGATCCCCGAAACGAGGAAATGGGCTGGTACTACGACGCGGTGGAGGCGGGGACAGGCGTGTGGAGCAAGCCCTATGTAGACGTCTACACCGGTTACTACATGATTTCCCATACTGTGCCTGTCTATTACAAGGGCGAGCTGATCGGAGTCGCCGGCATCGACATGACCTTCGATTCGGTCCGGAACATCATCGAAAAATTCAAGGTATTCGATACGGGATACGCCTTTTTGATGAGCAGCGATTACGATGTCATCGTGACGGCCGGTAAAAAGGATATCCGTCAAAACGCCAATCTTGCCGACCCGGACTCGGGCTACCTGCCACTCATCGATACGATCGAAAAGGGCGATTCCAAGAAAGTATTTATCGGAACGGCTACAGATGGCAAGGTCCTGAGCTATGGCAGGATGAGCAACGGTTATATTTTTGTCATCGAGGTCAAGTCTCAGGAAATTTTTAAGGATCTGAATTACATTAGAACGCTGGTGGACACCACCATTCTCGCCGGTATCACGCTCTGTGCCGTCATCGCCTATTTTCTGGGAAGGTATCTCGCAAAACCGGTGGACGAAGCACAGCGAAGGATACATCGGTTGTCCTGCCAGGACCTCCAGAAAGACGACCGCCCGGTAAAGTTCGGCCGAAACAGCGAAGGACAGAAAATGCTGGCCGAGATTGAAATGATCCGCACGACGGCAGAACGCCTGTCCCTTTCCCTGAAAGCGGATTTGTATCAGGAGGAGCTTGCGCAGGAAAAGCTGGAATCGGCAGTAAACAAGCTGGAGATCGTTCTGTCGCGGATGTGGCAAAATTACGAGCCCGGTGCCGGGGAGAAAGTCCTGAACGATTTCCACTTTGAAGAGGGCAGGCATCTTTTCGGACAGATTTCCGACTTGCTTGAGGAGCTGGCGGCTCTTCGCGAAAAAATAAAAAAGCTGGGCGGCATTTACTACCTGGATGAAAACGCCGCGCCGTTCGGTAAAAATAATGGAAACACAATCGAAGGGAGTTTGAAAGATGAATAAGGGAAAGGTTACCATCGGCATGACGCAGTATGGGTGTGTCGAAGACAGAGGCAAAAATTTGGAGAAGGCAAAATCGCAGATTCGGGAGCTTGCCGCCAGGGGAGCGAAGATCATCTGCACCCAGGAGCTTTTCAACGGACTGTATTTCGCACAGATCATCGACTACACCAAATATGACTGGGCGGAACCGGCGGACGGGCCGACCAATCAGGAAATGATGGCGCTGGCAAAGGAGCTGGACGTGGTCATCGTCAGCTGTTTCTATGAATACGCCATAGATGGCGTCTATTACAACAGCGCAGCCGTGATCGACGCCGACGGGACGATGCTCGGGGTCTACAGGAAGCATCACATCCCGGAAGGACCGCAATACATAGAAAAATATTATTTTACGCCGGGGGATTCTCCCTACACCGTATGGAAGACGAAATACGGAACCTTCGGCGTCCTGATCTGCTGGGACGAATGGTTCCCGGAACCGACCCGCATTCTGGCCCTGAAAGGCGCCGACTTTATCTTTTATCCGTCGGCCATCGGCTCCGAACCCGACAACCCCGATCTGGACACCTCCCAGACCTGGGTCGACGGAATCCGCGGCCACGGAATCCACAACAACTTCTACGTCTGCGCCTGCAACCGGGTGGGCAG
>CAMJRV010000102.1 GCA_946408315.1 uncultured Bacillota bacterium
GGGCTCTGTTTGATGACGACATCCTTCGGCATATCGCTGTTTTCCAGCACCACGTCGCCCAGCTTGTATCCATAGCTGTTCAGAACGAATTCCGCGTCGCTCTTTGTCCGGTTCACAACCGATGGCACCGTTCCTTCCTTTACCTTGCCCTTGCTGACGTCAACGGTAACGGTATATCCTTCCTTCACCGTCATCTCGGCGTTGGGCTCCTGGGAAACGATCTTCCCTTCCTCATATTCGGAATTGGCTACCTTATCGCCGATTTCCAGATTCAGATTCAGCTTGGCGAGCTCTCTTTTGGCTTCCTCCACAGTCATCCCCACCAAATAGGGAATAGGAACCTCCTTGGAAGCGCCCAGATGTCCGATGGCGGAAAGAATCAACTGGCTCACTGGAATGGCGCAGGCCAGCGCCAGAATGATGGCTGCAACCTTTACCTTATTTATTCTAATTTTCTTTTTAGACTTCGCTTCCTTCTTCTCCCTGTTTCTCATATCCTCTGATTTTTCCCCCCTTGTATCTGTTTCCGGCATTCCCGCCGACCGTCCGTTTACTGCGTTCAGCACCATGGTTGAGTCAAGACCTGCGCCCGGATGATAGCTGTATCCGGAAAAGATGCTGGCTTCCAAATCCATATTGCTCAGCGCGTCGTACATCTCGTTGGCCGTTTTAAAGCGGTTGACCTGATATTTGTTCGTAGCCTTCATGATGATCTCTTCCAGAGCAGGAGGAATACCAGGGGCATACTGCGACGGCGGCACCATCTCGTCGTTCATATGCATAAGAGCGACGGCAACAGGATTATCGGCGTCAAAAGGCACTCTGCCGGTAACCAGCTCATAAAGAACGATGCCCAGCGAATAGATATCGGATTTTTCATCTACATAGCCGCCCCTCGCCTGTTCCGGCGAAAAGTAATGGACGGAGCCCATGATGGTCCCCGTATTGCCGACGATGGTTCCGGCGTTGACCGCCTTTGCAATTCCGAAATCGGTGATCTTCGCAGTCCCTTCCTGGGTGATGAGAATATTGTGCGGCTTTACATCCCTATGTATGATGTGGTTCTTATGAGCAAGGCTCAGCGCCAGCGCAATCTGCTTCACAATATCAACCGCTCTTGTATATTCCATCGGCCCTTCATTTTTGATGATATCGGAAAGGACCTGCCCTTCGATCAATTCCATGACGATATAATGGATGTTGCCTTCCTTTCCCACGTCGTAAATATTCACGATATTGGGATGAGTCATGCTTGCCGCAGCCTGGGACTCTCTTCGGAAATTCTCGATAAACTTAAGATCCTTTGTAAATTCGGGTTTTAATATCTTTATTGCAACGAAACGATTGAGCAGACGGCAACGCGCTTTATACACGACCGCCATACCACCATCGCCGATTTTTTCAAGTAATTCATACCTGCCAGCAAGTATTCTGCTGCTCATGTGAAATTCCTCCTGTCATATTTTTAAACAAATCACTGTGATGTTGTCATTTCCACCATTCCGATTGGCGCGCTGAACAAGATTTCTGCTCAATGCACTCATGGAATTCGACGCGGCAGCCATGCCGCAGATCTCTTCCGCAGACAGTTCTCCGTAAAGACCGTCCGTACAGAGAATGATAATATCGTTTTTTACGATCTCCAAGCGATAAAAATCTGGAAGGACTCTTTCGTCTCCTCCCAGAGCTCGTGTAATCATATTCTTCTGCGGGTGAAACTCCGCCTGCTCTTTGGTGATAGAGCCTCCCTTTACCAATTCGTTCACATAGGTATGGTCCTCTGTAATCTGACTGATCTGTCCATCCCTGCAAATATAGGCTCTGCTGTCTCCCAGGTTAACGACATAAGCGTTCCCCTGGCCGAGATAAAGCAGCACGACGGTGGTTGCCATACCGGCATTTTCCACCGTAAGCCGTGCCGCCTGATAGATGATCTGGTTTGCATTGACCATGCAGTCCAAAAAATATTCCTTCAGTTTCTCTTCCTCTGTCATACCATGCAAAGGGTTCGCCTTAATGTATTCCGCAATGGTTTTCACCGCCATGGAACTGGCCAGCTCCCCGGAGTTTTGCCCGCCGACGCCGTCGGCGACGATATAAATGTCTTCCTTAGGCATGACAAAGAGAGAGTCCTCATTCCTGTCTCTCTTTCTCCCTCTGTCCGTTTTAAATCCTACTTGTGTCATAAAATCCCTCTACCTGATGATGCTTTTTGCGGCGCTGCCGCACCCAAATGCGCAGATTCATTATAACTAAAAAAAGAGGAAATGTCAAAAAGCACGGTCCGCCTTAGATCAGGCTATCGGCCCTTTTCATCTTGCAGATAAAGAAACCGTCCGTATTATTGATATTCGGAAGAAGCTGCAACTCCTCCTCCTTGCTGAAGCTCGAGTTCTTTTTCAGGAACTCTTTGATAACCTGCTGATTCTCATAGGGAGAAATGGTGCAGGTGCTGTAGACCAGGACTCCGCCCGGCTTCACATATTTTGCCGACGCCGACAGGATCGCAAGCTGCTTCCTCGGGAAATCGTCGAACTCTCTCGTCTTCTTCTTATATTTGATCTCCGGTTTTCTTCTGATCACGCCAAGGCCGGAGCACGGCGCATCTACAAGAACCCTGTCCGCCTTCTCCATCATGGAGGAGTCTACCCGGGTCGCATCCCAGGATCTCGTCGTGACGATGTCGATTCCAAGACGCTCCGCTTCCCGATCGATGATGGCCAGCTTTCTTTTATAGATATCCCATGCCATCACAGCCCCTCTGTTCTGCATCTTTTCCGCGGCGGCAAGGGTTTTGCCTCCGGGTGCCGCGCAGACGTCCATAACCATTTCTCCCGGCTGGGGATCCAGCATATTGACTACCAGCATAGAACTCTCGTCCTGAACGGAGAACATACCGCTGTTGTACAGTTTTCCGCCGATCAGGCCCCTTCCTTCCACATGGAGCGCCTCCTTGCAGAAGAAGCCGTCCTCCGCACGGTAGCCCCTGGCAATGATCCTCCGTTTTACGTCCTCTCTGGAGGTTTTCAGGGTATTCACGCGGATGACGAGGTCCGGCGTCTTATTTCCCGCCGCAAGCAGCTCTTCTACGAATTCGGGAGCATATTGCTCCAGCCACAGCTCGATGATCCAGGGCTCATAGGAATACCTGACCGAAAGATAACGCACCTCATCCTTGGAACGGTCGGGAAGTTCAACCTCTTTCCCCGCCCTGAGAAAGCTCCGTAAAACGCCGTTGATAAAGCCTTCCCTGCCGCGGCAATATCTCTTTGCGAGATCGACGCTTTCATTGACCGCAGCATATTCCGGAACGCCGTCGAGAAATTTCATCTGGTAAATCCCCAGTCTCAGAACGGTCAGATCACTGGCTTTCAATTTACCCATGGGAGTCTTGATAAACTGCTCGATGATATAATCCAGATAGAGCTTGTTTTCCAGAACGCCGTAAACCAGTTCCCGCACAAAGGCAGGCGCTTCCGGCTTCCCGCTTCTGATGTGATGATTCAGAGAAATATTGGAGTAGGCTTGTTTTACTTCCACGTCCATTAGTGTCAAGTAAGCGATTCTTCTGTTCTTATCCATTTTATTGACGCCCCCTCAGCGCTAAAAATCTCAGAAGAGTAGCGATGGTAGCCGCCAGTGCGGCGACATAGGTCAAAGCGGCCGCCGACAGCACCTTTTTTGCGCTTGCAGTCTCCTCTGTATAAATGATACCCAATTCATTCATCTGTCGTATTGCCCTGTTGCTTGCATTGAATTCCACCGGCAGGGTGATTGCCTGAAACAATACCGCCGATGCATAGCATATGATACCGATATTAAAGATCATATTCCCCTGAAAAATGTTGCCTGCCCCGATCATCAAAAGTCCGACGATCAGGATCGGCCAGGCCAGATTGGAAACGACCGATGCCAGCGGCGCCAGGACGTTTCGAAAACTGAGCGGTACATACCCTTTCGCATGCTGAATGGCGTGTCCCGCCTCATGGGCCGCGATGCTCACAGACGCGATGGATGGATCGTTGTAAACCTGCGGAGACAACCGCATGACCTTCTTTCTCGGATCATAGTGGTCCGACAGTCTCCGGTTCGTCACCTCGATGGGCACATCCTGCAATCCGTTGCTGTCGAGAATCCTCCTCGCAGCCTGGGCTCCTGTAATTCCTCTTCTGTTCTTTACGGTCGCATACCTGTTATAGGCTGAATTCACCCTGCTCTGAGCATAAAAGGTAAACAGCATGACAGGTATTAAAATGATAATCGTCGGATCAAACATTCCCAAATACATTATTCTCTATCCTTTCTGAAGCGCGTTACTCTGATCGTCCTAAAACTTCTCCGGCTTCCATTTTATTTCCCTTTAGATATTCGCTTGTTTCCATTGCTTTTTTCCCCGGCATCTGAATTCTCGTCAACAGCAGCGTACGTCCCCCCGCAGCTACTCTGATGCCCCGGTCGGATACGCCGGTGATCGTCCCGTCGGGCTGGTCCGCTTTCTCGTCAAGGACCTCCGCCTTCCAGATTTTCATCGGCTCTCCGCGATATATGGTATAAGCGCCCGGCCAGGAGTTGAGCCCCCTGACCAGCCGTTCGAGCTCCTCAGGCGGCCTGCTGAAATCCATCAGCCCGTCCTGTTTGAAGACCATCGGCGCATAGGTCGCTTTGCTTTCATCCTGTTTTGTCCTGCCGTTGATGCCCTGCTTAATATAAGGCAGCGTCTTAACCAGCAGATCCGCCCCCATTTCCGAAAGTTCATCGTGAAGCTCAGCCGTCGTTTTTTTCCCGATCGGCGTAGAACGGGCCGCTATCATATCTCCCGTATCGAGCCCCTCTTCCATGTACATCAGCGTCACCCCGGTGGTGTCTTCCCCTTCCATGACGCTCCTGTGAATCGGCGCGGCGCCTCGAAATTTTGGAAGCAGGGACGCGTGGATATTGATACAGCCGAGTCTCGGGATCTCCAGCAGCGAAGTCGGCAGAATCTTCCCATAGGCCGCCACCACGATCACATCGGGATCGGCTTCCCGGATCTGACTGATAAACTCCTCATTCCCTTTGATCCGCTCCGGCTGGAGAACTTCGATTCCATACTCCAGGGCCTTCTCCTTGACAGGAGGGAACTGTACCTTCTTCCCCCTGTCCCGGGCTTTATCCGGCTGGGTCACGACCAATTCGACCCGATAACCGCTGTCATGAAGCTTCTCAAGCGGCGGAACGGCAAATTCAGGCGTTCCCATGTATACGATCCTCATGCGTTCACCCTTCCCTGTCGCGGTAGCTGTCTGATTCTCTGATATTTTCAGCTTTGTCGGTAAACAGAATTCCATCGAGATGGTCGTATTCGTGACTCAACACGATAGGAAGGAATCCGGTTCATTCATAGACGACTTCCTGGCCTTCCCGGTTCAAGCCTTTCATCTTAATATATTCCGGCCGCACCACCGTTCCGATCATTCCCGGAATGCTGAGACAGCCCTCATCCTCGTTTTGAGACCCTTCTGTTTCAAGAATCTCGGGATTAATCAGCTCGATGATCTCACCATCAACCACAGCGACGAACATTCTCTTGAAAATGCCCACCTGGGGCGCTGCAAGACCGACGCCGTCGTTGGCCCGCATCGTCTCCACCATGTCATCCAGAATCATACGGATCCTGTCGTCAACTTCTGCGACCTCTCTTGCCCTTTTCCTTAAAATTTCATCGCCTTCTAAAACAATGTTTCTTAAAGCCATTCCAATCTCTCCTTACAAAAAACTATATGGGTTGATATCGACCGAAATGAGGTATTTTGCACTTCTATCGGTATTTATTCCCAGTTTTATTTCATTTAAAATTTTGGTGTAAATCTTCCTCTTTCCGGGAAAACACTTTATCAGCAGTTGATAACGGTACAACCCCTTTACCTTGTTCATCGGCGCGGCCTGAGGTCCGAACACATACCGTTCCTCCTCCTTGCCCGCGTTCCTGACAAATTCCGCAGCCACCCGTCCGCAGATTTCATATGCCTCCTGTTCCTTTTCCGAAGAAAGGACGACCTGAATCAAGTCGCTGAACGGAGGATAGCCGATCTGCTTTCTGATCGCCGTCTCCGCCCGGTAAAACGATTCATAGTCGTGAGCCGCGGCGGTAACGATGGAATAGTGATCGGGGTTGTAGGATTGAATCAGCACCTTCCCGGGGAGATCGCCTCTTCCTGCCCGTCCCGCTGCCTGGGTAATCAGCTGGAACGTACGCTCGGAAGAGCGAAAATCGGGGACGTTCAGGGAAATATCCGCAGAAACGATACCGACCAGACCTACGTTGGAAAAATCCAGCCCCTTTGCAACCAGCTGAGTGCCGATCAATATATTAGTTTTACCCTTTCTGAAAGAGTTTAAAATCTTGTCTATGCTGCCTTTTCTCGAAACCGTATCCAGATCCAGGCGGTCAACCGTATATTCCGGAAAGAGTTCCCGTGCCACCTCTTCGACTTTCTCCGTGCCGGTCCCAAAATGCTTGATATATTTTCCGCCGCAGACAGGACATACGTCGGGCACTTTTTCCCGGTGACCGCAGAAGTGACAGATCGCTTCGTTTCTCGATTTATGATAGGTAAGGGATATCCCGCATTCCCCGCATTTCATCACATAGCCGCAAGTTCTGCAGGATACAAAGGTGGAGTACCCTCTCCTATTTAAAAACAAAATTACCTGTCTTTTCTCTTCAAGATTTTTTTTCATTTCCTCATAGAGAGAAATGCTGAAGATCGATTTATTTCCATTTCGGAGTTCGTTTCTCATATCGATGATCTCGACGGAGGGGAGAGGGGTTTTGTTGAACCGTTCTGTCAGAAGAATCCTCTCGTATTCCCCCTGCTCCGCTTTAAATGCGGAAACAAGAGAAGGTGTGGCGCTGCCCAGAAGAACGACGGCCCGGTTTCGCATCGCCCGTTTGACCGCCACCTCCACGGTGTCGTACTTGGGAGACATATCCGATTTATACGTCGTTTCATGCTCTTCATCCAAAACGATGGCGCCGATCTCTCCAAGGGGAGCGAAGACGGCGGAGCGAGCCCCGATGACGATCTTCACTTCACCTCTTTTGATCCGCATCCATTCATCATACCGTTCCCCCATAGACAGCCTGCTGTGGAGCACAGCGATCCGCTCTGCTCCGAACCGGCCGATAAACCGCTCCACAGTCTGGGGAGTCAGAGAAATTTCCGGCACGAGCATGATGGCGTTTCTTCCCGTCGCAAGGCACTCCTCAACGGTCTGCATATAGATTTCCGTCTTTCCGCTGCTCGTAACGCCGTGAATGAGGTAAACCTTATGCTCCCGGTCTTTGAGAGAGGGTCGTATCGCTGCTAAAGCACGCCTCTGCTCGTCGGTTAAACGCTTCGCTTCGGTTTTTTCAACCTCGATATCTTTATAGGGCGTTCTGATCCTGCCCCTTTTAGAAGAAGTCCCCGCAGGCGTAAAACACTTGATCGCGTCGATATACCGGCAGAGATACCTTCGTTTCATCCAGATGCATGTAGCAATCGCTTCCTCGCTCAAAGAGATATCGGGATCGATTCCTGCGATGGACTTGATCCCCTTGATCTCCGACCCCAGCCGGTCCGCCACCTGGATCACATAGGCGTCCTTGATGCGGTTTCCCCTCGCAAAGGGCACCGTCACCTTGTTTCCCACCCTGACACTGTCTTCCTCACAGCGATAGGTATACAGATTGTCCGTATGATCCGTGTTGTTGTCGATTACCACGTTTACATATTTCATTTCTTTCCTTTTTCTCTAATGGCAAAAATATTTTTTATAATTTACTGAGCATCGTGTCGGCAGGTTACGATTCACAGCCAGTTGAAGCCGGTCCGTGGTATTCTCAAAGGGAGACCTGAAACCTTGTAC
>CAMJRV010000103.1 GCA_946408315.1 uncultured Bacillota bacterium
AAAGCCCTTGAACCACGCACTCCAAAAGAAATACTGGATCTGGCAGAAGCGTGGCGGCCCTGGCGCAGCTACGCAACGGTCAATCTGTGGAATTATTTGTAGTCCATAATAGCAGGAAGGAGAAAATTATGATCTATTCAACCCATTATTCCTCGCCCATCGGCTCGATTTTGCTGGCAGGCAGCGAGGAAAAACTTGTCGGCCTGTGGATCGAGGGGCAAAAGTATTTTGGCGATACTGTGGATGAGGTGATGACCGAAAATTCCAATCTATCCATATTTACCGCTACGAAAAATTGGCTGGACAAGTATTTTGCCGGTCAAAAACCCGCGATTTCCGAACTGCCCATGGCGCCCAACGGCGGAGAGTTTCGCACGGCGGTATGGGACATTCTGTGCGAAATTCCGTACGGTGAGGTGATTACTTACGGTGACATTGCAAAAAAAATGGCC
Organism: uncultured Bacillota bacterium; assembly: GCA_946408315.1. Classification (GTDB taxonomy): domain Bacteria; phylum Bacillota; class Clostridia; order Peptostreptococcales; family Anaerovoracaceae; genus Anoxybacterium. The sequence goes on from CAMJRV010000103.1 coordinate 453, forward strand.
GCAAGGATGAACAGGGCCAGTATGTCAAGTCAGGCAGTCGGCGGAGCGGTAGGCCGTAATCCCATCTCCATTATCATTCCGTGTCATCGGGTTGTGGGTGCAAATGGCAGCCTGACGGGGTATGCCGGTGGTTTGGACAAAAAAATCAAGCTGCTGGAGCTCGAAGGCGTGGATATGTCCAAATTGTTCAGACCCTCAAAGGGCACTGCACTCTGATTCCTACCGGAATTTCTGGAAATATTTTGAAAAAATGAAATGATACCATATATAAGTGTTTTATGATATCATAATAAGGCGTCCGGATATTGCCATGCCGGAAATGCAAAATACAGGAAGTCATCATTTATAGGAGAGTGGAATGGCAAAGTCTCGGAAATTTGTTGTAATTTTAATCATCTTACTGGTTACTGCATTTGCTGCAAAAGGTATCATCTATCATGTTTATCCTGTTGAATATAAAGATTATATCTTAAAATATTCCAGGGAATATGATATCGATCCCTATCTTTTGACGGCGATCATTAAGGTGGAAAGCAGATTTAACAAGGACGCTGCGTCGCATAAAGGGGCCATCGGCCTGATGCAGCTCACAGAGCCTACCGCTTTTTGGATCGCGGAGTCCATGGGAAATGAGAACTTTGTGATCGATGATCTCTATGACCCTGAAACCAACATAAAAATGGGCGCATGGTACGTCGACAACATCCGGAGGGAATTCGGAGCCATCGAGCTTGTTCTCGCAGCCTATAACGCAGGCCGGGGCAATGTGGCAAGCTGGATCGACAACTCGCTGATCGCCGGAGACGGAACGGATTGCAGCGGGATCCCGTATCAGGAAACGAAAACGTATGTCGAAAAGGTCCTGGCAAGCCAGGGAATATACAGAATTCTATATGATATCAGATGAGGGTGAATTTCAATTCACCTTTTTTAATTGCCCGAAAGCTGTGCGTACGCCAACTTTTTCGTATAATTCTCCCGGCGGCAAATATAATGTAAAGAATATATTTGGTAAGACTGTGTATTGACGGGCCGGAACGGTAAGACGGAAAAAACGGACGCCGGCCGTTTTCGATCACAGGTCTTTCAGTTAAGGAGGATATGATGGAAACGGTATGGAAAAACCTGAAGGGCTTTTTATATTCCTTTCTCCTGTTCATTCTGATGACACTGCTGATCAGCGTCGTCGTTAAGCTGACGCCGGCTCCGGAGGGATGGGCTCTCTATTATATGATCGGCGTACTCTGTATTTCCTGCTTGTTCCTCGGCACTTACATCGGAAATCACATAAAAAAGAGGGGATTCGTTTACGGGGCGTTGTATTCAATCATTTTCATGCTTATTCTGTCCGCCTTTTATATGCTGGCGTTTTCCACCGGCATCGATATGGGCTGGGGCCTGATCAAATATCTGATTCCGACCCTCTTTGGGAGCGTGGGAGGAATGATCGGCGTCAATATAAAAAACTAGTCGCGGCAGTTATATGAGATATATCTTGCTATTTTCAGCTCTTTATGATGTTTTCTCTTGTAGGAAGAGCAAATAAGTAGTAAAATATTCTGTAATATAAATTTTGGCACTAGATATATTACAATCTACATGCAGAGAAGAGAAGGTGAAAATCACAATGAAGAAGACATTGGCAGTTATTCTGTCCATCGTCATCCTATTCGGCTGGTACATTACCCTCGTCGGCATAGGCCCCATCAGTCCGATCAAAGACCAGATCAAGCTGGGACTTGACCTTTCCGGTGGAGTTTATGTTGTGATGGAGGCGCAGACCAAAGCGACAGGGGATGAGTTGAAGAAACTGATGTCACAGACACAGGCAGTCATCGAAAAGAGAGTCAATCAACTCGGCCTGTCTGAGCCTATCGTTACAATAGAAGGGAAGAACCGAATCAGGGTTGAACTCCCGGGCGCTGAAGATGCCAACGAAGCCATCGATGCCATCGGAAAGACAGCGCAGCTGCAGTTCGTTACGGCCGACGGAAAGATTGTCCTGGATGGAAGCCAGGTAAAAGATGCCGGAATTACCCAGGACAAGCAGCACGGGGGTTACGCGATCAGCCTGAAGTTCAATAGCAAGGGCGCGGAAGCCTTTAAGCAAGCGACGACAGATATCATGAACAGAAAAATCGTCTCTACGACGGATGGCATCCCCAGCGACGCCATCATGATCATACTGGATAAAGAGATCATTTCTTCTCCGGTCGTCAACGACATCATTCCAAACGGAGAAGCGATCATTACAGCAGGCGGGACCGGCGGTTTTGGGGAAGACGAAGCTACCAACCTCTCCGCGCTGATCCGCGGAGGAGCGCTTCCTGTGGAATTAAAAGAAGTGCAGACCTCGGTAGTCGGACCATCCATCGGTATGGACGCGCTTTGGATGAGCATCATAGCGGGAGCGATCGGCGTCGGCCTGATCTTCATCATCATGGTAACCATGTATCGAATCATGGGTATGGCTGCCAATATCGCATTACTGCTCTATATCCTCATCATTTTCTGGGTACTCGTGGCGATGCGAGGCGTTCTAACGCTGCCTGGCATAGCCGGTATGATCCTTTCCATCGGTATGGCTGTTGACGGAAACGTCATCATATTCTCCAGGGTGCGGGAAGAGATCAAAAATGGCAAGACCATAAGGGTAGCCGCTGTTTCCGGGTTCAAGAGAGCGCTGGGCACGATCATCGACTCCCATATCACCACAATGATCGCGGGAATCGTTCTCTATCAGCTTGGGACAGGCTCCGTCAGAGGATTCGCCCTGACGCTGATGATCGGTATTCTCGCAAGTCTGCTGACTGCGGTCGTCGTCACCCAGCTCTATGTGGACGTAGTTGCGGAATCAAAGATGTTCTGCAAGAAAAAGTATTTTGGAGTCAGGGAGGTGAATGGAAATGTTTGATATCAAACGTCAGTTTACCTTTATGAAATATAAAAACATCTACTATATCGTTTCCGTCGCAATTATCGTTTTGGGCATGGGAATCGGTATGGTCAGAGGTTTCAACTACGGTATCGACTTTACCGGAGGAACGATGATGCAGCTCGACATGGGCAAGACGGTGACGACAGAGGACGTCGGACAGCTGCAGCAGCTTCTGGAAAAAGACGGAATAGAGGCTGATATTGTACAGGCAGGAAAAGAAAACCATGAAGTCATTATCCGTACGGTACAGGCCCTTGACACGGCAGCCCGGGAACAGGTTTTGGGCGATATTTTCGAAAAGTTCGGTTTGAATGACAAATCGGTGCTTACGATCGAACAGTTCGGACCGTCGGTAGGGGATATGCTGAAAAAGAACGCCGTAAAGGCGGTGCTCATATCCAGCATCGGCATGCTGATCTATATCACGATTCGTTTTGAATGGAAGCTTGGACTGGCGTCCATCCTTGCCGTCCTCCACGATGTCCTGATCCTGATCGCCTTCTACGGAGCGTTCCACATGACGATCAACAATCCGTTCATCGCGGCGGTACTCACCATCGTGGGATACTCCATCATGGATACGATCGTAATCTTCGACCGGGTCAGGGAAAACCTTGGCTTTATGAAGAAGTCCAAGCTGGAGGAACTTATCGACCACAGTATCAATCAGACCCTGGGACGTTCTCTGATGACGTCGGTCGGCACGATTGCCGCGATCATTCCGCTGTGCATTTTAGGCGGAGAAACTATCCGGCATTTTACGCTGCCTCTGATCATCGGTATCGTTGCAGGAACAGGATCATCAATCTTTATCGCAAGCCCCTTGTACTATGAGATCTGTAGATTGACAAGCGGGACGAAATATAAAGGAAAGAAAAGCAGTAGCAGGGATTAGCCTATGGAATTAAAGGAGAGATTTTTAAACGATCTGCAGCAGATCAACCCAAACCTCGATCTTGCACTGATTGAGAGGGCGTACGAGACGGCAGAGCGCTATCACGAAGGACAGTTGCGAAAATCGGGTGAACCATACTTGGTTCACCCTGTTGAAGTTGCAAAGATCCTGGCCGAGCTGGGCATGGATGAAAATACCCTCGTCGCAGGTTTGCTGCACGATACCGTGGAAGATACCTCCTATTCCGAAGAAGCCCTGAAAGCGGATTTCGGGGAAGAAGTCGCCCTTTTGGTGGACGGCGTAACAAAGCTGGGAACCCTTGTCTATGAGAGCAAAGAAGAACGGCAGGCGGAAAACCTGCGCAAGATGTTTCTCGCCATGTCCAAGGATATCCGGGTCCTGATCATCAAATTGTCGGACCGGCTTCACAATCTCAGGACGATCAACTACATGAACGAGGACCAGATCAGGGAAAAATGCAAGGAGACTCTGGAAATTTACGCTCCGCTGGCCAGCAGGCTCGGTATCTATACGATGAAGTTCGAGCTGGAGGACATCGCTCTGAAGCAGCTGGATCCGGAAGCGTATTATGATCTTGTGAGCCAGGTTAAGACGAAGAAACATCAGCGGGAAGACAACATCAACAAGGTAATCAGCGAAATCAAGGAAAGTCTGAACGAACTGAATATCAAATATGATATTACGGGCCGTTCCAAGCATTTCTACAGCATTTACCGGAAGATGAAATATCAGAACAAGCAGTTGGAAGAGATCTTCGATCTGACTGCGATCCGTATCATCGTGGAAAGTGTAAAGGACTGTTATGCGGTTCTCGGTATCGTCCACACCATGTGGAAGCCGATTCCCGGAAGGTTTAAGGATTACATAGCGATGCCTAAACCAAACCGGTACCAATCGCTCCACACCACGGTAATCGGAGACAGCGGAGAACCCTTTGAAATTCAGATCCGCACCTATGAGATGCACCGGATCGCCGAGTACGGGATCGCGGCTCATTGGAAATACAAAGAGGGCGTGTCGGAAAACCGGGAAGACCGGGACGAAGGAAAACTGGCGTGGCTGCGGCAGACCCTTGAATGGCAGAAGGATCTCAACGATCCGAAGGAATTTATGGAAACCCTGAAGGTGGACCTGTTCTCCAATCAGGTTTTCGTGTTTACGCCGAAAGGAGACGTCATCGAGCTTCCCGCCGGTTCCACACCTCTGGACTTTGCCTTCAAAATCCACTCTGCCATCGGAGTGAAGTGTATCGGAGCCAAGGTCAACGGGAAGATGGTCCCCATCGATCATACGCTGAGAAACGGCAATATTGTTGAAATCGTAACCTCTTCCAATTCCAAAGGGCCGAGCATTGACTGGCTGAAAATTGCTCAGAGCAGCAATGCCAGAAATAAGATCAGGGGATGGTTAAAAAAGGAAAGTAAATCCGATAATACGGATAAGGGCAGGGAAATGCTGGAGAAGTATGCCAAGAGAAAGGGATACGACAGTCAGCAGATCCTGAAGGGCCAATATATCAACAAATGTGCGAAAGCCCTCCATCTGGCTTCCGCCGACGATCTCTACACGGCCATCGGCTCGGGAGGCGTGCTCCTGAGCAAAGTAGTCACCATGCTTCTCAGCTACTATCACGATGAGAAACAGTCGGAGCTGAGGAGAAAGGAAAAGAGCGAACAGGCCGAAGAGAGCAAGAAAAAAGTGAAGCGGAAGGAGCAGACCGGGGTTACCGTCAAAGGTGTAGACAACCTCCTCATCCGTTTCTCAAAATGCTGCAATCCGGTCCCCGGTGATGAAATCGTCGGATTTATCACGAAGGGCAGAGGAATTTCCGTTCACCGGAAAGACTGCATCAACGTTCTGACGCTGCCGGAGGAGGAGAGACAGAGATTCATTGAGGTGGAGTGGGATAAACAGAAGGAGAACATGTCCTACGATACCGATATCAATATCCTCGCAGAAGACAGAAAAGGACTGTTTTCAGACCTGTCGAGGGTATGTGAGGATATGGACGTCCACATTGCCGGAGTCAACGCAAAGAGCGCCAAAGACGGCATCGTGAACATCACCATGACCCTGTCCATTTCCAATACGAGTCAGATCGAGAAGATCCTGAGGTCGCTTCGCGGCGTGCCGGGAGTAGCGGACGTCTACCGGGCAATCATTTAGGCCCGGGACCAGATCCGTGACACACCGGCCGATCTATAACAGCAGAACAAGGAGAAGTATCCATGCGGGCAGTAGTGCAAAGAGTCGTAAAAGCAGACGTAACCGTGGAAGAAAAGGTTACGGGAGCCATCGAGAAGGGCCTTATGGTGCTTCTTGGAGTGGAGGACGAGGATGAAGAAAGTGACGCGGTATACGTTGCGGATAAAATAGCGGGACTGCGCATCTTCGAAGATAAAGACGGGAAAATGAACCTGTCAATAAAGGATGTGGGCGGCGACCTGCTCGCCGTATCCCAGTTTACCCTGTTCGGCGATTGCCGGAAGGGAAAACGGCCGAGCTTTACCAAAGCCGCAAGGCCGGAAAAAGCAAATGACCTGTATCGAAAGTTTGTTGACCTCTGCAAAGCGCAGGGGCTTCATGTAGAAGAAGGAATTTTTCAGGCCGAGATGTTGGTAAAAATCTACAACGACGGGCCTGTTACGATATTGATCGACAGTAAAAAGACGTTTTAGCGGCCGAAACAGACGGCTGAAATCGGCAATCGGAGCATTGCAAAGGAGACAGAGTAAAATGATTATAAAGCTTTTTCATACAGGGCCACTGGCAGTAAACAGCTATGTCGTGACCGACGAAAAGACGAAGAAGACATTTATCGTAGATCCGGGTGGACATAATGCTGATATGGTAAACCATATCAAAGGAAACGATTTTCAGGTCGAATTTATCATATTGACTCACGGCCACGGGGATCACATCGGCGGAGTGCCTGCACTGAGAAAGGATTTCCCCGCTGCAAAGCTGGTGATCGGCATCCACGACAAGGAGATGTTGGAAGATCCCGAATTGAACATGTCCGGCATGATGTACGTTCAGCCCCTGTCCCTTACCGCAGACCGGTATGTGACTGACGGCGAAACGTTGCAGATGGGTGAGCTGGAGCTGAAATTCTTCCATACGCCGGGGCATACTCCTGGCGGTATCTGCATTTTAGTTGAAAACGCCGTTTTCAGCGGAGATACTTTATTTGAGCAGTCCATCGGAAGAACGGACTTCCCCGGTTCATCCTACCAGGCCATCGTGAAATCAATCCGGGAAAAACTGTTCGTTCTGCCGGATGAAACCGCCGTATATCCGGGACATATGGGCCCGACCTCAATCGGTTTTGAAAAGGAGAACAATCCTTTTGTTTAAAATCCACTTACCATTGGCTATAAATAAATATGAAATCGAAGAATTGATCAAGATCTTTCTGAAATCCGGCGAGTATGAGCTCCTGGGACCGGAAACGGAAACGGCAGCCGCCGGTTCGGAACCCCGGGAGTCTGCACCGGACGTAGAGATACCCGAC
>CAMJRV010000104.1 GCA_946408315.1 uncultured Bacillota bacterium
AATAAATACGAGTCCTATCACAAAGAAAGCCAGATGCAGCCAGAGGTTCCCTGCCTGATAGCCGAAATAAGTGTTCAGATAACTGTTTCCAAAGACAAAGAAAAACAACGGGATTCCCACGTACCAGGGGCGCTTCAGCTTCGCCTCGCCGAAGAAAAGCAGATTTCTCAGCTTTTTTCCCGCAGGCGCGAATCGAGAAAACTTTTTCCTCACAGGACCGGAGCGTGAAACAGGACCGAGACGTGAGACCCCCTCCCCGGCAGCACCTTCCCGATCATCCTTACCGCTGGGAAAGAAAGCATCTCTTCTTTCTGAGAGATACCACTCCAGCCATTTTGCCACAGAGATAAAAATAATCACAATCAGTGCGATGAAAAAGGAGCCCTTAAAGGTCACCATATCTTTTCTCCCGACTCACTCGATGTCTTCCCTGACGGGAATCCATTCCCCCTGCTCATACTGATAATAGCGCGTCACCGTCGCGGCGGCATTCGGCAGCGTGATGAACACAATCTCCGTCGTTTCCAACAGGGGGGCGGAGTGCGCTCCCCGTCCTTCCAACGTTTCACCCGAAACGAACTTCATTTCCGTCATGATCTTGTTGACCGCATCCTGGCCCCAGGTCCGGTAACCTTCCTCATCGTATTTCGTCAGAGGAATTTTCCGAACCTCTCTCGAAACTCCGGGCTCCCCTTTACTCCGGCCTTCTGGAAAAGAGAGGGCCAGCACGGGATCGCTTCCCGGGGATTGCTCCAGAATCTCCGCCTGCACCCCTTCCGTAACAGGCGTCATATCAACAGGCAGAAACCGATTCCCGTCCCAGGAATAGAGCTCCCAGGCGCCGGAACCAAAGGGCATCCCGCGATAGTCTATCGCCGCAAGAAACAGGATCGAATCCGTCCCGTCCAAATTGGCGGCCTGGAGACTGTAACTGGCTCCCATTTCGACACCGTCAAATACCCGGGTCGTCACGGTCCTGCCATCTTCCTTATGATAATTTAAAAAGCACTCCTTCCCGTCATCCGCGGCGGTAAAGGAAAACATCGTTTCCATCGTGCTGTTTCCGTCCAGGTCAAATGGCATTTCGATTTTCGTATCGGACGGATAGGAGGCTCTTTTCCCCTCTTCATCCAAGCCAAAAACGTCCACCGTTCCCATCGTGATCGGTATTTCCCACTGATGCGGTCCGACGTCAAAGCGACAGGCTGAAAAAACGAAGATAAGGATCAGCACCAGGAAAAATGACGCTACTCCGTTCTTTTTCTCACGATCGTCAAAGATGTGCCTGATCCGGTTTTTCATCATTCCCCTTCCACCGTGGAAATTGGTAGAGACAGGAGCTTCCTGAACCCGGTTCCCCTTCATCAGTTCCAGAATCCTCTCGCTGTACCGTTTCCGAAGAGACAGGTCCGCCCCCCTCAGAGCCTCTTCATCACAGGAAATCTCAATATCCTGATTGGCCTTCTTCACCATAACATAGATAAATGGGTTGAACCAGTGCAGCGCGTTGGCAAAGATCAGCAGCAGCTTGAACCACAGATCATTTCTTTTGAAGTGGACCAGTTCATGTTTTAAAATAATCTCCAGGTCTATAGCCTGATATCCCTCATGGGGCAATAAAAGCATCGGTTTGAACAGTCCGGCGATCATCGGACTCGTAATTTTTCTGCATATCCTGATTTTGAAATCCTTTTCGATATCCATCTCCGTCTTCAAACGGTCGAATATCTCCCAGATCTTCTGATTTGACACATCACGGTACCACCTTCTCGCAGCGAAGCGAAAAGACAGGTACAGACCCAACTGCCACAGGCAAAAGACCGCGATTCCGGCAAGATAAACCCAGAGGACAAGCCGACTGACAGTAAGGGCTTTTTCACCGTCAGCCCCATGGCCGCCGGTAGGTTCCGCTCTTCCGTCCAAAGCTCCACCGCGGGGGATAACGTTTTGATCCGTCGCCGCATTTCGCTCCGCTCCAATCGGATTCTCCGCTTCAGGCGCACCTGCTGCGGAATACGCTGCAGTACCGTTCAGATTTTGCTCAAACCGGGAGGAAATCTCTCGGTCATTTAATTTCACCTCCAGAGGAGGTGCGAATCCCAAATCGAAGGGAATGACCAGTCGAATCGCAAGGATCAGCCAGATAAAATACCGCCATTTCACCGGATATCTTTCATCAAGATATGAAGACAGCAGCAGCATCAGGACGACGATAATCGATACCGTGACGGAGATTCCCACCAGATAAAAAAACAATGATTCCATATAATTCCCCCTAAAGCCTTTCCCCTTTTGCCAATTCATCAATGTAGCGCTTCAGCTCTTCCGCATCCTCCGCGCTGATGGAACGACCGTCATATAACGCGGCGACGAAGCTCTTCAAGGAGCTTTTGTGCATCCGTTCCAGAAAGGATCTGCTCTCCGCTTCGATATAATCCTTTTCTGCGATCAGCGGACTGTAAATATTGATCCTCCCCTGTTTCCGTACCTCCAGAAACCCTCTCTCCGAAAGCCTGGCAAGAAAATTCAGGACGGTAGTGACAGCCCAGTCCTTCTCTCCCTGAAGCCTTTCCATCAGGTAGGCCGAGGAGACCGGCTCACCCGCCTCCCAGATAATCATCATGAGCTCCAGCTCGCTGTCCGGCAGCCTTTTGATACTTTTCTTCCGATCCATAGACGATCGCCTTTCTATCATAACCCATTTAACCCTTTTATTTTGGTTCTACATTTGTAGAGCAATTATATTTTACAATTGTAGAATGAATTTGTCAATGCATAAAAGAAACCTCCCTACCCTCAAAAAATTTCGTCAAAGTATCTTGAGGAGTAAGGAGGTTTTCTTGCATTTTTTTGTGCTACTTGAATGATATTAGCCGGGCTGATTTTCCCTGCCATCTACTATAATTTTTCCTTCTGCAAAGGTTATTTCCCTCTTCTTCCCATCAAAATGATTTATGATGAAGAAAACGATGGCACTGACTAATATGCCGTATTTTATCGGGGTCAACGCTGTGATTCCGTCAATTATAAAGAAAGCAGTAACAGTAACAAAGCTTGCAATCAAAGAATACAAACCTGCCCTTGCGCTGATTCTCTTGAATATAAATGCAAAGACCAGCGGGACAAAGACGCAGCCTGATAAATATGCGTAAGCCACATCCAGTGCTACCAATATGCTTTGGATCCATAGTGCGCATACTACCGAGAGCAGGCATACCAGCCCTGCCAATACCCTGTTAACGAGAATTTCCTTATCTGCCGGAATCTTAATCCTATCCTTAAGCAGATCATTATAGATCACAGTGGAGGAACCCAGTATTCCTCCATTGGCCGTAGACATGATCGCAGCTAGAGCGGCTGCCAGGATAAGGCCTCTAATTCCAGCGGGCGCAAAGGTTATGGCGGCTGTGGCAAAAGACAAATTTGTATTTTCCAAACTGGGGTTCACTGCATATAGGCAAATGCCTATAATAACAGTACCGACTGCATATATGAAAATGTAACCCGAGGCCAGCAAAGTACCATTCTTGGAAACCTTGGCATTTTTGGCGGTAAAGGCTTTCTGCCATACGTCCTGACCGACAAGAAACCCCGGAACCAAAAGCAGTATATATCCTAAAATTCTTTCATAACCAATCGCTGTAACATTAAAATAGCTTTCGGGAAGTGTAGCATGAAGGCCTTCAAAGCCACCGACACTGTTTAATGCAAATATAGGAGCTAGTATGATTACACCTATGGTCATTATGCTGAACTGTATAATGTCAGTAAAAGCAACTGCCCACATACCTCCCAGGATCAGATATACCACAATGATTACGCCACCAACGATCATTGACATCTGTGAAGACCATCCTAGCATAGTATGTAATATTGTTCCAATACCAACGATCTGAAGGACTGCTATCATAAAGAGATAGATCAGTGTTACGAGTGCGCCTACCAGTCTGGCCTGGGGTCCGTAAAAGATTCCAATCCCTTCATTTGTACTAAGAATCCTCATGTTGGACATCTTCGTGTTCAACAACCAGGCAAGCAGAAAGATACTGATCGCATACATTCCGCCCAGCCAGATCCCTGAGATTCCGCTCTTATAAGCTAATTCCGTACCCCCGAGAGTCGCTCCGCCGCCGATTACCACCGCTGCCATGCAAGCGGTAAACATCGGCAGTGGCAGGCTCCTCCCTGCTACAAGGTAATCCTCTTTTGTTTTCGCTTTTCTTGAAGCGATAAAGCCAACACCCAGTAAGCCGACAAAGTATATAACGATGATTATATAGTCAACAGTACTTACCATTTGTCAACCCTCCTAAAGGTTTTTTCTTTTTAGTGCGACCATAGCGATAAAATCATGAATAATATTAGCAGCCAGGTTTGCCGTGATCTGAGTGGGGTCATAAGAAGGAGCAACTTCCACAAGGTCAAAGGCGACAACATTCAAATCCTTTACTCCTCTGATCAATTCCATTGTCTCAAAGCTCGTGAATCCCCCAATTTCAATGGTACCCGTTCCAGGAGCGTATGCCGGATCTACAAAGTCGATGTCAAATGTCAAAAAAGCTTTCTTATTCCCTACCCGATCCATAATTCGTTTGGCGGTCTCTTCCATTCCGAGTTTATGCATTTCCCTCGCCGTAATCACTTGGAGCCCTAAGTCCTCAGAATCCTTAAATCCATTCGGGCTGTATAAATTCCCCCGCATACCGACTTGTATAGAGTGTTCCGTATCAATCAATCCTTCTTTTATTGCATGATAGAACGGTGTCCCATGACAATACTCTTTGCCGAAATAGGAATCCACCGTGTCTGTATGGGAGTCAAAATGCACCAAGGCCAACGGACCGTGTTTCTTTGCGGCAGCTCTTAATTCACCTAAAGTGATAGAATGGTCGCCTCCAAGGCAAATCGGCACAATATCATGCTTCATAATATCATTCAAAGCTTCTTCTATAATTTTATAGCTGTCTTCGATGTAGCCGGGAATAATGTCAATATCCCCATAATCAACAACAGAAATATGATCAAAACTATTGACATCCATATTTATGTTATATGGTCTGACCGTCGTTGACATATCTCTTATTGCAGCAGGGCCAAACCTTGAACCCGTGCGATAGGTAGATGCTGTGTCAAAGGGAACTCCTATAATTGCGACATCCACGCCATCATATTCCCTTACATATGGAACCCTCATAAATGTTTTGATTCCGCAAAATCTTGGTGAAACTAGTGAGTCAACCGGCTTAAATAACTTATTCATTTTCTCATTCCTTTCTGCTCTACTTAGAATTTTTCGATATCGATATCAATTATTAGAGCAATGTTTGTGCCAAAATTAAAAGAGGCCTGAAAGGAGATACCTTCAAGCCTCTTTAATTCAATTTTTTACACACTTTAAATGCACAGGTGCATTTTTTCATTAATATTATGATGGTTTTGATTTTTACATGCCTGCAGAATCAAAGCCATTATCGAATTCGTGCATCAATGCATTTAATGCATTGATGCACGAATTGACAGACCTCATGAAAGGAGACAGTATTTATGCAGCTTTCTGCGCACCGTAGTAACGTCGATTTGCAGCATTTTTGATATCTGAATTGCGTTTAATTTTCTAGACAAAAGTTCTTCCAAGATATCTTTTTCAAATTGCTCGATCATTCCCTGAAGAGAAGCCTCATTCTTTACAGCGAGGCGTCCCTTATCCCTTCCTATTATTTGAGGCAAATCCACCACTTCAATCATATTCTTTGCAGAAAGGATCATAATTCGCTCCACGATATTTTCCAGCTCTCTTACGTTGCCGGGCCATGCATAATCAATCAATTTATCCATCGACTCCAAAGATATTCTCTTATCCGTTTTATATTTTGCATTAAGCCTCTGAATAAGATTTAGCACCAGTGTATGGATATCTTCCTTTCTTTCCCTTAGAGGAGGAATATTGATTGGTATCACATTAAGCCTATAGTATAAATCTTCTCTGAATCTACCTTCCTTGACCATCCTTGCCAAGTCCCGGTTTGTAGCCGCAATTATTCTCGCATTGACTGGAATTGCCTTGTTGCCGCCTACTCTGACAATCTCTCTGTCCTGTACTAATCTCAGGAGCTTTGCCTGCATTGCAAGCGGAACTTCTCCGATTTCATCCAGGAATAAGGTGCCATGATCAGCCAGTTGAACAAGGCCGATTTTCCCTTTCGCATCTGCGCCTGTAAACGTCCCCTTTTCATAGCCGAAAAGCTCCGATTCAAATAAAGACTCCGGGATTGTCCCACAATCTATTTTAATAAATGCCTTATCTTTCTTCAAACTGTTGTCATGAATAAATTTGCTGATAATCCCCTTTCCAGTACCGGATTCCCCGGTAATCAGCACAGTTGATTCTACTTTTGCAACATTCAACGCGGTGCTGATCACTTTATTCATTGCTTCGCTGTTAAATACGATATCTGGCGCTATCATAACTCTTGAGTTGAGTTTTTGCCACTCTGCATGGTATTTTTCTGCCAGAAGGCGCCTCTCCGATATTTCTCGCCTGAGTAAATTTAATTCAGTAATATCCCTGGAATTTACAATAACCTTGTCTATCTCTCCATTTTTATAAATCGGCATCCCAGTAACCAATACTTCATTTCCGTTTTTTACTCGCTGCACCAGCGTTACAGGAGCCCTGTTCTCAATAACTTTTAAGGTTACCGACTCGGAAAAATAACCTTCCTCAACTAATTGTCTTACATTCTTACCTTCTATCGCTTTTGCGCTGATCCCTTCAATCCTTTCGCATGCCTCATTAATCATTAAAGTATATCCATCTTTATCGAGTACATGAATTCCGTCATAGGATGAATTAAAAGCTAACTTTAATGTTTCAAGCTGTTCGTTTAAATCTTCAAAACGATTGTGATCCATTCCGATCCCTCACATTCATATACTATTTTCCTTTGACTCTTGCTTATGGCTGGAATTGTAGGCCAGCCTTACATTTCTCAGGAAAAGCTCATAGGGCAGCTTAATTCCGGTAAGCAGGGGCAGAATCTTTTCATTGTATGTAGCCTCGTCCATGTTGAAAAGGGAATCAAAACGAAACAGCTCCAGCAGCTCGTCCCGCTTCGCCGCATCCTCCGGGATTCCCGCCTCAAGCGGCCGGCGAAGATGCTCCCGGTTCCAGGGACAGGCATCCTGACAGATATCGCATTCAAAGAAATAATTATCAGGCATCTCCCGGACGGTTTCCGGCATATTGTCCTCCTCCAGCAGGTTGGAAAGACATTGGGAACGGTCCAGGCTCCAGGCTGCCAGGGCGTTTCCGGGGCAGCTTTGGGCGCATGCGGTACAGTTCCCGCAGCGGTTCTCCGCGATTGGGTATGTTTCCGCCAGGTCGGCGTCGGTTATGATCCCTCCCAGCGCCAGAAAGCTCCCGTATTTTTCGTTGATCAGCAGCGTGTTTTTTCCCTGCCATCCCAGTCCCGCCTTGATCGCGGCAGGTTTCAGCGGAACACAGTTATCTTCCAGAATTCCGTCATAAATTACCGCCTCATACCCCTCGGAGATCAAGAAATCCCGAAGGGGCTTCAGCGGTTCAACCACGTTCCAGTAGAAGCCGGAAAGGGTAAGCCTGCTCATCTTTCCGCGATTTTCCGAACCTTCGTCGGGAAGACGAAAGCCTCCGATATAGACGCCTGTGACGATCAGGCTTTTCGCTCCGGGCATCAGGTCCTTCGGCTGCCTGCCCTCAAACACACTG
>CAMJRV010000105.1 GCA_946408315.1 uncultured Bacillota bacterium
CTCCGCATTTAAGCCCGATGATCAATTTGTCCACGCCTATTTTCTGCCGCTTTTCCCCGCTTGCCTGCTTCGCCAAACGGCTGATGACCGTCAGGGCTTCTTCCATTTCATCTTCAACGCTCTGTGTCTCCAGAAAATGAACTCTGTCCGGATCATAGTCGCCTAAATACGGCTTAAAAACTTGAATGTTGTTGTTCTCACAGCCAAGACCGAGCACCAGCACCCCGGCTGCATTTGGATGACGAACCAGTCCCGCCAGTATTTTCTGGGTATGCTCCTGGTCCTCCCCCATCTGAGAACAGCCGTAGGGGTGTGTATAGGCAAAGATCCCGTCGCAGAGGTGTCCGTACCGGGCCTGTGCTTCTTGCCGGATTTTTTCCGCTGTTTTATTCACACAGCCTACGGTCGAAATAATCCAGATTTCATTGCGGATTCCCGCCTGACCGGTTTTACGCAGATACCCGTCAAAGAACGCGGCTTTTTTCCCGGGATAGATTCGCTTATTTTCCTGATAGGTATACTCGAGCAAGCCGTCCAGATTCGTTTTAAGATTGTGGGTATGAACATGATCGCCTGCTTTAATATCGCAGGCTGCATGACCGATCGGATAACCGTACTTGATGATATCCTTGCCTTTCGGGATATCCTGCAGCGCAATCTTATGGCCTGCCGGGATCACGTCCGCAGCCTGTATTACGACCGCGACATTATCCACCGGTGTGATCTGAATCAAATTATTCATTTGAAAGGCCCTCCGCAAGGTTCTTTACCGCCTCAGCCATGCCGTCCTCTTTTATGTCCTTCAGATAACGATCGACCAGTGGATGTAAACCTTCCATTTTCGTCAGATCCTGTCCCCATAGGTTTTCGTTTGACAATACCTTAGCAGCAACGGCATCCGGGTTTTTCCACGCTTCGTAAAAGAAACTCAGCACCTCGGCGTCGTCGCGGATTTCATAGGTCCCTGTCTTTCTTGTTCCGATATACTTTCCGTCCTGCATTGTTCCTTTATAAAAAGCGATCAGTGCCGCCAGCCCAAAAGGAAGGATAACTGGCAACTTACCGGTTATTTTCAAATAATCGAGCATGGAGGGCAGACAGCGCGCCTTATATTTTGAAACGGAATTCAGGGAGATATCATGCAGCCTGTGCTTGATAAACGGGTTGGAAAACCGTTCCATCACCGCATTGGCAAAGTCGTCCATCTCCTGCTTCGGCAAATCGATGGTAGGAATGATTTCGTTCCGGATGCTGCTTGTGAGATACCGCCTGAAGATCGGCTCATTCATCATGTCGAGGACAATATCATGGCCTGCCAGATACGCCGCCAGCACGCTTACGGTGTGGCCGCCGTTCAAAATCCGTACCTTTCGGGTACGGTACGGCGTCATATCATCCGTCCAGATCACATGCATGCCTGCCTCTTCAAGGGGAAGCACCGCACTCCACGTTTGGGGCGCTTCTATGACCCAGAGGTGAAACGGCTCACAGGTGACCAGTATATTATCCTCATAGCCCAGCTTTTTCGTGATCTGATCCATTTCATCCCTGGGATAACCGGTTACGATACGGTCAACTAACGTATTGGCAAAGCAGTTTGACGTTTCGATCCAGGACTGAAACCCGGCTCCAAGATTCCAGGCCTCCGCGTGTTTCAGGACACAGGCCTTCAGGTTGTCGCCATTGCGGTCGATCAGTTCAACCGGCAGGATCAGCAGTCCCTTGTCATCTGCTCCGCGGAACATTTGATACCGCTCATGCAGGATCACCGTCAGTTTGGCAGGATAGCCAGCCGGCGGCGCATCCGCAGCCTTGTCCTCCGAACGGTATGCGATTCCCGCTTCCGTCGTATTGGAAATGATTGCCTTCAGGCCCGGACTTCTTGCAATATCCAAAAGCGCATCGTAGTTCTCGTAAGGATTGATGCATCTTGATACCGACCGGACAATCTCTGCTTTTTCAACAACCTGGCCGTTCTCAATCCCCCGCATCAATACGGTATAAATTCCATCCTGTTCGTTGATCAGTCCTGCCATTCCTTTTTCAATCGGCTGGCAAAGCACGACGCTTCCGTCATAAACCCCAGCCGTGTTGGCTTTATCGATCATCCAGTCTGCAAACGCTCTTAAAAAATTCCCTTCCCCGATCTGTAAGATTTTTTCAGGAGGCCTGCGGTCTGCTCTTTTTTGTACATCCTTTATATTCATGCTTTTATCTCCAATCTGATTGAAACAATATCAGGAAAGTTCGCCGAGCCGCTGTATCGTCGAATGAAGCAATGCGGACAAAAGACAGACAGGGCCCGAAAATCCGAACAGCAGGAAAATGACGAACAGCTTGACGAACCACTCCGGCGCCAGAAAAAGAAGCATCCAGGGTATCGCCAGCAACAGCAATACCGGCAGAATCAGCGGAGCCCTCCCCAGGAACAGCCGAATTCCGTCCATCCAGAGCTTCCGTATCTGACCGGCAAAGTTGGCAAACAGAAGATGCGCGGAAAGAGCAGAGCCAATCAGCATCACAAGAAACAGAGTGAGCAGTACAGCATCAATCATCCGCACATCCTTCTGCTGGTACATCAGATAATAATCAAACCCGCACAATGGGAGGAGGAGAAGAACAGGAAGGCTCAGGAGTTCTGCTTTGAAGAAATCCGTTTTCCAGTGCGCCCAATAAGTTTGCAGCGTACCGCCTCCCTGCCCTTTCAGTAAATCCCGGACAGACGCAAACAAAGCCGATGCTGCCGGCCCTGCGGTCAGGACCGGCAAGGAAAACAAAAGGGTGAGCAGATTCAACAGGGCAAGATCCCCTGCAAAAGACAGCATTTGCATGACTCTTGATTCCGGATTAAAAAAGCTGCGCATTCGACTCTCCCCTTTCTGTCTGAAAATAACTTTGATCGATCACTTTAAATACGAATCGCAAAAGTCCATATAGCAGTTCCAGTCATAGAACGTCAAATCATGAATTCCTTCCCGAAGATGGTAACCGATGTTCCCGATATGGATCGGCTGGTTTGCGCCCGGCCTCTCTTGCGGAAGTTCAATTGCCGGGTCATATAATCGGTACAGATCGGACGCCAGATACAAAGCCTTGTACTCCGCATCGATATCCGCCCACACATCCACCGATGCACTGGCCAGATAGTGCGGACGCGGTGCAGCCATAGCCAGAAGCATATGCGCGTCCACCGGCATCGCATCCTCGTCATTCACGTAGGCTTCGTACTGTTTGCAGAACCAGAAGGGGAAGTTCTTCGTGATATCGCAAATGTGTTCTCCGATCTTGCCGCGCTCGATCGCGGCCCCGCCCGTTCCCGACACATTCGACATCACAACGGCAATCCGCTGATCCTGTGCCCCGCACCAGAGCGCAGTTTTTCCTGCACGGGAACAGCCGGAAATGGCAATCTTTTTTTCGTCAAATTCCGGCTGGGTTTCCAGGTAATCCACGCAGCGGCTTCCTGCCCAGGCCCATGCGCCGATCGCGCCCCAGCGGTGATTTTCGGGGATTCCCTCTTCCTCGCCGGTGAGTATACCGAGTATGCCATTCCTATATCTGGTCTTGTCATCCGGACAGATCGAGGAGGTAAGGACCTTCACCGCAGCATATCCGCGATCCGTCAGCATATCGGCAGGGAAGAACCCATACAGAAATTCCGGCGGTTCCTTGGCATGCAGTTCCTTTTCAAACGGATCGATCATCATCTGGACGGGGAATGGACCCTCTCCGTAGGGCGTCCACGTCCAAATTTCCAGTGCCGCGCTTTTCGCCCCAAAGGACAGGTGCATCAGAATCTTCTTATGATGATTTTTGCATCCGCATGCCGTCGGGTTATCCCCAAGAACTTCGATCTCAATACGATCCGGCTTTCTCGATGGGGTGATGCCGTAGATATTCTCTGCCAAAAGGCGCAAAAGCTCTTCTCTTCTTCCCTTCTCCCAGGTCTCGGTGGATCGCGCAGAACTCTCTGCAAAAAGTGGCGGAATGTGCCACTGAGGTTGATAAAGTTTCATTGTTATTCCTCCTTTTATCCCTTGACTGCTCCGGCAGTAATGCCGCTGACGATATACCTCTGGAATGAAAAATACAGGATCAAGATCGGGATCATGGACATCAGAATCATGGCAAAGGCATAGTTCAGGTCCGCCGTGTTCTTCCCGAAGAAATAGTACTGTGTAACCGCCAGGTTTTTAATGGATTCCTTTTGAAGGAATACCACGGATACCTGAAAATCGTTCCATGTACAGAGCGCATCCAATATGGCAACGGTGCTGATAATCGGTTTCATCAGAGGGAACACGATCTTCCAGAAGGTCCCGTACTGGCTGCAGCCGTCAATCATGGCCGCCTCCTCCAGCTCAAGGGGGATCGATTTGACGAAACCCGTTATGATCAACGTCGTGAAAGCACTTTGGAATGCGATCTGAACGATACAGTAGCCCGCCAGGGTATTCATCAAATGTATGGCTCTCAGTTCAGAATACAGCGGGGATATGATCGACTGAAACGGGATCAATGTCGCGCCCAGCATTGCGAAATACATCGAGTTGAAAAATTTACTTTTCCGCCTTGCTATGACGTATGCCGCCATGCTGCAGATGATTAAAAGGACGACCACCGTAACGACCGTCGTGATCGTACTGTTCATCAATGCCTGGAAGAAATTTGAGCGTCGGATTGCCTCTGCAAAGTTTTCCCAGTGAATTACTTTTGGAAAATCCAGACGGCCTGCCGTCAATTCCTTTCTGGATTTCACAGCGTAGCAGACTGCTATGTAAAAAGGGGAGAGGAAGATCAGCAAAACGGCCAGCTTCTCAATTACCCGAATGACTTTTTCCCAGACCTTTTCGCCCACCATCACAGTTCTACCTCCCTTCTTCTGAGGACCTTCGCAACGACCGAGATAATTACAAAGATCAGGATGGTATAAACCACCGCCAAAGCCTGTCCGTATCCCGCCTTGTGGTAACTGAACAAATTCTTGTAAATCAGCATCGCAACGGTCTCACTGGCCCGGCCGGGGCCGCCGGAAGTCGCCGCCATCGGATAATCATATACCTTAAGTCCCCAACCGAGATAGATAATGACGTTTGAAACCACCGCAGGCCATAGCATCGGGAGCGTAATTTTACAAAACTGCTGCCACCTGGACGCCCCGGAGATCTCCGCCACTTCATAATAATCACGGGGGATCCCCTGCAAGGCGGCAACATAAATAATCATGCAGTACCCGGTATCTGCCCAGATGCAGATGAAGGAGATACCAAAGATTGCCCAGAATTGGCTGCCTAGAGGATTCGGAAGCTGAAGCAGACCGGTCAGGACGTCACTGTACATGTATTTCCATATGTAGGATTGAAGGATCATGCTCAGACAATACGGCATGAACACCATCGTTCTTGTGATATTATTGAGCTTGTTGCTTCTCTGAAGCAAAAGAGCAATCGCCAGACCGAATATATTTGAAAGGATAAGAGTCATCACAGCAAAAACGCCCGTGTTTTTAAATGCATTCAGAATATGCGCATCAGAAAACATGTTGAAATAGTTTTTGAACCCAACATAATTTTTCGTAGCGCTCAGGCCGTCCCAATCCGTAAGCGAGAGTGGAATGCCCCAGATAAAGGGCGCGACCACAAAAGCAATGAATACCGCCAGTGCCGGGAAGAGAAAGGTAGAATCAATCAGAGTTCTTTTTATTTTTGCTTTCTGTTTCAAATTCATTTTCACATTTCCTTGTTTTTAAAAAGAATGAGGCACCGAACCCATATGGATCGCCAACGGTGCCTCTCTTCCGCACTTCATACGCTAAGGATCAATTATTGGTTACACAGAGCGATTTCATCATCCAGCATTTTCAGGAACAGCGCCGGATCATCAAGCTTCTCCGCGATATAAGTCTGCATCGTGTTGAGCTGCGCATCGCTGTATGCCGCAGTGTAATCAGGCACATTTGCCTTTGCGGCGATATTTCCGGCATCAATATAAGACTTGATAGCCTGTACGTAAGGATCGGCGTTGGCTACATTGCTATTCTTGGAACTGCTCATCAGCTTTGTTCCTGTCATCCATATCTCGGCAGCCTCGTCGCTGGCGACAAACTCAAGGAACTTGAACACTTCGTCTTTATGCTGCGTCTGATTGCTCACGATAAAGGCGTCATCAAGAGCGACTTCCAGTTTGTTTTCGTCCGGATTATTGCTCCAGGGAATCGGGAAGAAACCGAATTCGTCAGATGATGCAGCGACAGTATCGGCATAAATCCAGCCGCCGCTGATAAACATCGGACGATCCCCCGCAGCAAAGCGTTCTACCGCAGTAGGCAGATCCGTCGTCAGATCGGCATCCTCTTTATAAGAGGCGACAAGGTTCCAGACGGTCGCTGCGTCCAGCGCAGTCCGGTTTCCCGTCAGAGGAGCAACGCCATTTTGCGAATCCCAGAGAAGGTTGCCGCCTCCGCGCGTTGCGCAAATAGAGGTAAGGATCGCATCCAGCTCATGATAGGGCGCCCAGTTGAACGCATAGCTATGGATGAGGGGCGTGATTCCTCCGTCGTCAAAGGCTTTCAGGACAGCCTTGAACTCATCCAGCGTTTTGGGGACCTCCAGCTTGCGGTCCGCAAACATGTTCTTGTTATAAAAGACGGCTTTGACCTGCACATCGATAGGAACAGCGTAGTACTTGCCGTCTACCGTAGTCTCTTCCAGAACTTCATCCACGATGTTATTCAGAAATTCTGCGCCGGTCAAATCCATAAACAAGCCTGCATCCACAAATTCCACCATCTCCCTGGGGCTTCCAAAGAGGATATCCGGCGAATCGCCGCTGTTGAACCGAGTCTGATAGGTCTGATACATCTCGCTGGAATCGATCTGCTCAAGCTTCACTTTAATGCCGGGATTCGCGTCTTCAAACGCCGCAACCATTGCATCCAGCGTCTCGCGCTTAGACTGTTCGCCCATATAGTGCATAACAGTGATCGCTACTGTTTCTTCGCCTTCTCCCTTCGCAGTTTTTTCCCCGCATCCTGCAAAGCAACTAAGGGTCAGGATGATAACTAGTACTATTGCACCGATTTTAAACCTTCTCATAAATTCCTCCTAAAACTATAAATTTTGAGAATACTGCTAATACAAATCATAACAATCACCGATTTACTCGGCAATGTAAAATCTTTGTCAAAACATTAGATATTTTTTACTCTTTACTCTTATGTGATTTCCGGCACTTGTAAAGAGGGACGTAACCTGATAAAATCTTCTCAATTCATTAGACCGACAGCCATGTTTATTCGTAGACTTCTGCCTTCATTATGATACGAGGAGTTAATTCATATGCGGAAATCTTCAGTCTCGGAATACATTCGCAATCTAAAAATCACGACTAAAATCCTGGTCATTTATGTGATTATGGTCCTGCTCTTCACCGGCAGCACCGTTGTGTACTATTTAGGGAGCCATCGTGCACTCCAGCGTGAAAGTCAGGAACTGTCCGATTTATTGATCATGCAAAAGAAGGAAGCAATTGAAGCCTCGCTGAACAATACCACAAAAAACATTTTCGACAATTATAATCTTCAGCTCCTTGCCAGCTGCCTGCTGGAACAAGATGCTACCCGCACTTATGCTTACTCTTTATCGGTTCAAAATGCGCTCATTAAATTTCTTTCTCTGGAAAATAACGTCAATTGGGTTGTTGTTGCCGATGA
>CAMJRV010000106.1 GCA_946408315.1 uncultured Bacillota bacterium
GCCATAAGGGCGTCGCCGTAGGAAGCACCCAGGGTAATTTCCGGGATTTGAATTGGTTTGCCCAGAATATCGGAAACGATCTGCATCCAAACCGGATTCTTCGTGCCGCCGCCTGCGATAATAACGCTTTCCGGCATCAAACCGTGGTTTTGGAACATCCGCATATGGGAACCGAGGGAATAGGTCACAGCTTCTAGTGCCGCACGGTTTATCTCTTTGCGTGTGTGACTGCCAGAAAGGCCGAACATTACGCCCTTGGCATCCGGGTCGTTGATCGGACTGCGCTCTCCGTAAAAATACGGCAAAACGATAAGGCCGCCGCTACCCGGGGCAACCTCTGCCGCTTCTTCAGCCATGACTGAATAGGCATTCGGGCCCCCTAGCTTGGCCGCTTCGACCTCTGCGCTGTAATACACATCGCGCACCCACTTTGTCAGAGTTCCTGCACAGTTAGTGCCGCCGGTCGCAGCAAAGCTGCCCGGTATTGTAAAAGGATTGCTGCCCGGAAAATTATCCTGCGAGGCGTCCATGTGCCCTTCCAGACAATAGATATAGAACATGGTCGAGCCAAACTGGACAAACAGCGTCCCCGGCGTTACAAGTCCGCCCGCTATGGATTCCGCGGTGGAATCACCTGTGCCGACAATGACCGGTGTGCCGGCCAAGAGTCCGCACTCGCCCGCCGCTTCAGCGGTGATGCCGCCCGCAACGTCAGTTACATCACCGATGGTTGCCATCTGATCGGCCCGGCAGAAGCGGGGACCGTGCTCTTCGTTATATGTCCCGTCCTGCTTATAGATCGGGCGAAAAGCCGCTTTTGCCAAGTAGCTGTCTATCGTATACTTCCCCGTCAGCTTCGCTGTCAAATAGGATGAGCCCGTCAGAAATTTGTATGTTCGTGCGTAGATATCCGGCTCGTTTTCCTTGATCCAGAGGATTTTGGCAGCAATATCGTCGGAGCGCGGAATGTGGCCAAACATTGCGGCCACGCCCTCTTCTCCCAATTCATTAACCAGTTTCTCGATCTGCGGGCCGGAACGCGCGTCAATCCCGTAGAGGATAGCCTTGCGCAGCGGCTTGCAGTTTTCATCCACCGCAATGCAGTCGCAGCCCATCACGCTTGTTCCGACGCCTACGATCCGTTCCGGTCCGATGCCTGCCTTTTCCATGAGGCCGCAGCTGATCTCGCAAAAATCGGACCACCAAATTTCGGCATCCATTTCAAAATAATTCGGCTGTGGATTCTCCATTGCGTGGGGCACCGAAAAGTCCGCAATAGAGCGAAAGTTTCCGTCGATTAGCACGCCCTTTGACTCGTTTGTACCAATGTCCACTCCAAGCAACAACTTGTCTGTCAGTCCATCCATTTTCTTTTCAGCCTCCCTCTTACCGCCGTGCGATCTCCATGAATGATTTCACTTTCTCCAGATCGACGCGCCCGTCCGCACCCTTCAGGGCAGTCCCGGCACAAGCTCCGTCCGCCACTTGCAATATCTTTTCGATCGTATCGTGGCGGCAGCCTGTATTACAGAACACAGGCACGTTTTTCTTTTTTGCAAGAAGCGCGACTTCTTCAAGAAATTCCATGCTTGTTTCCTGTCCGGCTCCGGGGCCCGATACGCAAAGGCCGCCCATAAAGCCGCCCTGGCAAAGCCCGTTCAAAACTTCTTCCGTCGTCTGATCGCCAAGCCGCGTGTCGCCTTCCGGATTAAACTTGCAAAGGAGCTGGATCTCCGGATGGCCAAGAGTGTATTTGAGACGGACCATATCGCCATAGTTCACGCTGTGGAGTCCGTAAGCGCCAGTATATACGCCGCCAAACGCGCTGCGTCCGAAGGAAGCGCCCAGCGCCGCCGCCATTTTGATGGTCTCTTCCGGATTATAAACAACATTCACTCCAAACGGAACGCAAATATCATTTTTCAAAGATCCGATTACTGCCGACATGGCCATAAGCGTCACAGTGCCGGTATGCGGCGTAATCGGGAAGCAATATTCATTGGCAATCAAGACGCCGTCCACTCCGCCATCCTGCAGCGCCTTGAGGTCGGCCGCCGCATGCTCCATGATCGTATCAATGGAGCCGCAAAATGCCGGCTCACCGGGCAGCGCGTCCAGATGCAAAAGTGCGATAATCGGTTTATCAGTTCCAAATAGATCCTTTGTCCACATTGGTATCATCTCCTGTTCATTTTCTCTCTTTTTCGGTCCTTATCTGCGTATACGGCGCTACGCTTCGAGTTCAGCCTTTCATATAGCTGCGCAAGGTACGGTATGACTGCTCGTCCGCTTTCGCCGGGTCATCGTAATATCGACCGTCCGTAATCTCCTGTGTTAGTGCGCCTTGATAATGATTGGCCTTGATGACCTCCATATATCCGTCCAGGGAACGGTCTCCGTCGCCCCAAGCCAAATGAAAATAAGGTGTTCCGTCCACGAAATGCATATGTACGATCTCGCTGCCGAAGGTATGGAACCATTCTTCCATGCTCTCTCCGGCCACTGACATTGCACAGGTGTCGATCATCGGCTTGATGTTATCGCAGCTCAGTTCTTTCAGATACTGTTCCAACGTTGGCAGGTTGTTTACCAAATTGGATTCTGCCGACCGCAGGCTCTCCATCACCAGCGTCAGGCCAATTTTTTTTGCCTCATTGCAGTACCATTCCATAAAATCGAGGCTACGCTTCCAGGCTTCCTCACGGGGCTCGTCCAAAAGTCCCCAACCGGAATGGCAGGCCACCTGCCGACAGTCCAGATCGGCCGCCAGCTCCAGCGCATGACGGAAACACCTCTTACTCTGATCAATCTTTTCTGCGCCAGCCACCGCATATTGCCAGGGGCCCATGCAGTTATCAGGCGTAACGCAGACCACTCGTAATCCCGAATCCCGAATCGTCTGTATCAACTCCGCCCGGTCCGCAATGCCTTCCGCCGTCATCTGCACATGAGGTGCCGCACAAAAGAGCTCGATGTTCTGATACCCGGCCCGCTTCTGCGACTCAAGCATATACTTCAGAGAATAATAATGATAATGTATGCCCATTGCCGCCGGCTGTTCCGGCGAAATTATCTTTTCTTCTGCCATTTGTCCGCCTCCTCCGAAATCCTGATCATTCCGTCCGCATCAGAGCGGCCTGCGGCCTTACCCCTGACGATACCTGCTGAGAAATTCCTTCGTTCTTTCTTTCTGCGGATTATTGAAAACATGGTCCGGCGTACCCTGTTCCAAAATGATACCCGCGTCCATGAAAACGACACGGCTGGAGATCTCCTTGGCAAACATCATTTCATGGGTCACGATCACCATAGTGATCCCCGATTCCGCAAGAGAACGAATGACCGCAAGGACCTCGCCCACCATCTCCGGGTCAAGCGCCGAAGTCGGCTCGTCAAACATTAGCAGATCCGGCTGCATACAAAGCGCACGCGCGATCGCAACACGCTGTTTCTGACCGCCCGAAAGCTGAGACGGACGTGCATTGCGATAGGCGCTCATGCCGACAACTTTAAGATATTTCCGTGCCAGCGCCTCTGCTTCCTGCTTGTTCTTCTTACCGACGATCTCAGCTCCGATCGTGCAGTTTTTTAGGGCGCTCATATTCGCGAAAAGATTGAATGACTGAAACACCATGCCAACTCTTGAACGGAAGTGGTTCTTATCCTTGGGCCGATAGGATACCGGCGTTCCCTCGAATACGATCTCGCCGCCGCTGGGTGTTTCCAGCATATTGATACAGCGCAGCAGTGTCGACTTTCCGGAACCAGAGGTGCCGATCACGCTGATGACCTCGCCCTTCTCAACTTCAAAGTCGATATCCTTCAGCACCTGATGAGTGCCGAAGCTTTTTTCCAAATGATTTACCTTCAAAATCGGTTCACTCATGACTCAGTTACCTCCGCTTCGTCTTCGTTATCCAAAATCAACTCATAGTTGCGAGAACCCTCCAGTACGCGTCCCAGGATTTGCAGCAAGCGAGACATTGTAAAAGTAAGAACGAAATAGATGACACAAATAATGAGATAGGTCTCAAAGAATTTGTAATAAGTGCCCGCAACGCTCTTGGCGGCAAAATACAGCTCCGTGACCGCAATGACGTTGAGCACCGAGGTGTCCTTGATGGCAGAAATAAAGGTATTGCCGATCTGGGGAATGAGGTTTTTAAAAACTTGGGGCATGATCACATGGTACATGATCTGCGCATAACTCATACCCACGGCTTGTCCGCCTTCGATCTGCCCCGGATCGATACCGCTGATGGCGCCGCGCACGGATTCGGACATGTAAGCTCCGATATTCAAAGCGAGCACCAGCACACCAGCGTAAAATGACGGGATGTCGAAGCCCCAAAGTGACATAGTACCATAATATACGACGGTTGCCTGCACCATCATAGGCGTTCCGCGGAAGATCTCCACATAAACTGCCAAAGTCGCCTTCACCACCCACATCAATCCGCGTGAAACAGGAGATGCACCTTGATCCACGACAACGCTGCGGACGACGCCGACTACAAAGCCGATCAAACACCCCAGAATCGTACCGATGATTGCAAGCTCCAGCGTGACCCCAAGCCCGCGCATAAAGTCTAAAAAATATTTTTCTACGAGAAATGCAACCCATCCAAAAAATGTTGCCGGCATATTCATTCTGATACTCTCCTCTCAAATTCTGCGTTTTCCAAAGAAATAACTATACATTCGGAGAAATTGTTCAAGGAACTTATTTTTGAATCAATTTGATTTAATATTTATCATATTACGTAGTTTGTCAATCTGATTTGAGTCATAAAACTCAATTCAAATCAAATCGCTGCAAATCAACTCATACACAACGTTATGTGACAATATGGATAGTATCACAAATATGGTCAGCCTGAAGGTATTAGCTTTGTACGTCAAAAGAATTCTCGGACCGTTTCTGCTGAGCTTCTTTGGCTTTTAACACCGTAACCGTTATTCCTGATAATCGAGTAGGGGGAAATTAATTCCCCCTCTCACACCACCTAGCATGCCGTTCGGCACTAGGCGGTTCAATTCAAATAGTATTCTACACAACTAATGAGACCTCGCTTTGCGAGGATTTCTTTTGAGATTTTGTGGAGACCTGTTGTTTTAGACACCGCCTGATAATGATCTGCCAAACCGGCGGACTGTTTCGCCATCCACTCGGGTGCTCCCACCTTGCGTAATCCCCAGTATCTCTTTTGGCTGGTTTTCCACTGCTTCCAGATGATGATTCTCATTCTCGTTCTCAGGCGTCCATCAATTCTACTGAGGTTTTGTTTCATCTTTCCAATCCGGTAGTAATTGATCCAGCCTCTGATGACCCAGTTCAATCTCTGGATTCTTTCATCCATACTGATTGACCATGAGCGGTTGGTCAGCTTTTTCAGCTTTCTCTCAAAGTTCTTTATCGAGTCTCGATGCGGCCGCGCTTCCCATTTTTCGCCCATTTTCACAAACCCAAATCCCAGGTATTTTAGCTGGCTTGGCTTTGTTACTTTCGTCTTCGTCATGTTCACTTTTAGTCCGAGCTTCCGTTCTATCCACTTCGTTACCGTGTGCATTACCCGATTGGCTGCCGCACTGCTTCCCACTGCTATCACACAGTCGTCCGCATATCTGACGAAGTTCAAGCCTCTTGCCTCCAGTTCTTTGTCTAGCTCGTTCAACATGATGTTACTCAGGATCGGCGACAGGTTTCCTCCTTGAGGGGTCCCCACGTCGGTAGCTTCATATTTCCCCTTGTCCATCACTCCCGCTTTCAAGTATTTACTGATCAGTGACTCTGTGTCAGGGTCTTTTATGATTTTCCCTACCAGTGTCATCAGCTTGTCTTGCGGTACGTTATCAAAAAACTTCTCCAGATCTATGTCCACTATGTACAGATACCCGTCATTGAGATATTCCAGCAATTTCACTATCGCTTGCTGGGCTCTCCTTTCCGGCCTGAATCCATAGCTGTATTCACTGAAGTATGGCTCTACTATGGGTGTTATCACCTGCACGATTGCCTGTTCTATGATCCTATCCACTACGCTCGGTATCCCCAGCTTCCGTACTCCCCCATCCGGCTTTGGTATCTCTACCCGAAGCACTGGTTGCGGTTTGTACTTCCGCTTCTCGATACACTCCTTGATGCTCGGCCAGTTCTCTTTTAAGTATCCCTGTATCTCCTCTGTGGTGATTCCGTCCACTCCGCTAGCTCCCTTGTTCGCTTTCACTTTCTTGTAGGCCAGCAACATGTTCTCCTGGCTAAGTATCTCTTCCATTAGTTTGCTCACACTCGTCTCCTTTTCTTGTTTGCTCCCGCATATATTAGCCTTACCTCCTATGAATCTTTCGCTCCGTTACGTCTTTGCTACTCCGATTCTCGTCAAGCCTATACACTCACATTCTTAAGTCCATTTGACCTTGAATTGTTCGGCCCTTCCTGATTCCTCAGTACTATGGCCTCTGCTGACTTCTCACAGTTCGTTGTTACTACGGATTCCTCCGCCTGCGAGACCTCACGGGATAAGTCCTCAATCTTTCCTCGTCTACCTGCCTGATTTACCTGCATGGGTTACGGTTGCCTTTTGGACTTCACTGCTTACGGCCAGCTTATCCGCCATACAAGCCTTGGTATCAGGTTTCTGTTCGTCAGGCTACGACTTCGCTATTGCTTCTTCTCTCCCACACCTCACGATGTGAAACTTGCAAGTCGCTTTCGGGTTCGTCGGCAACTACGCCCCTTGTGGACTTTCACCACAGATTGACGGCATGCCCGTCATACCGCAAACCAGTCCTAGTTGGGACTAGGACTGGTTCGGCTGCCTGTTGCACAAAAAGAGACGGCCTTAGACCGTCTCCCCCATATTTTATTCTATTTTTAATAACGGGTTTCCAACAAACCGTAGTCGTTGTCCTTTCTCTTGTAAACGACGTTGACCGTATCCGATTCCATGTTGAGAAATACAAAGAAAGTGTGCTCCAAAAGCTCCATCTGCATAATCGCCTCGTCAATGGACATGGGCATCAGATCAAACACCTTTTTCCTTACAACTCTCATGTCCTCCAGCTCTTCGCTTGCTACCTCGGGAATCTCTGCAAACTGCAGCTCCTTGTGGTCCTTGTGCTTCCGCTGAAGCTTCGTCTTAAATCTCGACATCTGGGAAGATAGTTTTTCGACAATTCTGTCCACACCGTTGTAAGCATCATTCGTGGTTTCCTCAGCCCTGAAGATAGTCCCCTTTGCATTGATCGTTGCTTCTATCTTTTGCCTGCCTTTCTCCGTTGACAAGGTAACGTTGGCCACGATATCGTTGGAGAAGTACTTTCCAAGCCGGTCCAGCTTGGATTCGATCGTCTGTTTCAGATGGTCACTGGCATTCATGTTTTTGCTCGTAATGATAACTTTCATTGAGTGCACCCCCTATAGCATTTATGATTAGAATTATCTAAGATTGTATTCTACAAAACCTGCGTCATTCCTTTTTTCAGGAGAAAATAATTATTCAAACAACATTCATCGACCGCTTATCCTCTATTTTGACAAATCACCTCAAGAAGTGATAATTTCAGCCGTTATCAATTTATAGTTCCGGCTGTTGATATTGTGGATAAGTCTGTGCATAATTGAAAAACTAAGATTTTAACAGTGGATATTTTGTTCGTCTCGGATTATACATTCATATGCATCGTCTGAGAA
>CAMJRV010000107.1 GCA_946408315.1 uncultured Bacillota bacterium
AAATACGTAAATTCCGCCAGCGACGCTAAAGCGCCGGGCGAAATGTTGAGGAAAGGATGATTCATTTGGATAGGGTAGTCTGTTTTGGCGAAATTATGGGAAGGTTAAATCCGGAAGGTTATCTGAAGATCATTCAGGCGAATAACCTTGAACTGTCTTTTGCCGGGGGAGAGGCTAATGTCGCCGTATCTCTTGCAAATTACGGGATCAAGTCTTCCTTTGTCAGCAAAATGCCGGGAAACGATCTGAGCAAGTCGGCGGCTCGGGCCTTAAAGTCATATGACGTTGATACGAAGGATATGGTATACGGGGGTGAAAGGCTGGGACTTTACTTCGTGGAGAAAGGCGCCTCCCAGAGGCCTTCCAAGGTGATTTACGACAGAAAATATTCCTCGATCTCCATGGCTAAGAGAGAGGATTTTGATTGGAAAACCATCCTTGAGAGAGCCACGTGGTTTCATTTTACGGGAATCACGCCTGCCCTTTCTGAAGAGCTGCCTCTTATCTGTCTGGACGCCTGCCGTTATGCTTCAGAACATGGAATTACAATCAGCTGCGATCTGAACTATCGTCAGAACCTCTGGTCCGGAGAAAAGGCCGGTCAGGTTATGAGTGAACTGATGAAGTATGTCGACGTCTGCATTGCCAACGAGGAGGATGCGGAAAAGGTGTTCGGAATCAAAGCGCCGGACACTGACGTAGCCCAGGGAAAGCTCAATCATGAAGGCTATGAGTATGTCGCAAAGACCATAAAAGATAGATTTAACTGCAGCAAGGTGGCAATCACCCTGAGAGGAAGTATTTCGGCAAGCGACAACAGCTGGGCCGGAATGCTGTATGTCGACGGTAAAAGCTATTTCTCAAAGAGTTACCTGATTCATATAGTAGACCGTGTCGGCGGGGGAGATTCCTTCGGAGGAGCCTTGATCTACGCTTTGATCAAGGGTTATGAAAACCAGAAGGCGATAGAGTTTGCCGCCGCCGCATCGTGTCTGAAGCATACGGTGGAATTTGACTTCAATCAGATGACCGTAGAGGATGTAAACAAGCTTATGGACGGAGACGGCTCGGGAAGAGTGCAGAGATAAGGACTCGGAAGGAGTAACGAAATGAAAATTACCAATATGGAATTATATACGGTCCCGCCCCGGTGGTTATTCCTGAAAGTCGAAACAGATGAAGGTATAACAGGCTGGGGCGAGCCGGTGATCGAAGGCCGTGCCGCTACGGTGAAAGCCGCGGTAGAGGAGCTGAAGGAATACTTAATCGGCAAGAATCCCTTGTATATCGAAGACCACTGGCAGGTTATGTACCGTGCCGGATTTTACCGGGGAGGCCCGATTCTGATGAGCGCGATTGCCGGGATAGACCAGGCGCTCTGGGATATCAAAGGCAAATACTACAATGCTCCGGTTTATGAGCTGTTGGGCGGCCCATGCAGGGATAAGCTGAAAGTTTACTGCTGGATCGGCGGGGACCGGCCCGACGATATACAGTCCTCCGCGAAAAAGAAATTTGAAGAGGGCTACCGCGCCGTAAAAATGAACGGGACGGAAGAGATGCACTATATCGACAGCTTCCAGAAGGTCGAAGCGGTTGTAAACCGCGTGGCCGCAATTAGGGAGGCTCTTGGATACGAAATGGATATCGCGGTGGATTTCCACGGCAGGGTGCACAAGACGATGGCGAAAGTGCTGGCAAAGGAGCTGGAGCCCCTGCGCCCCATGTTTATCGAGGAACCTGTTTTGCCTCAGAACAACGAGGCCCTCAGGGAAATCGCCAATCATACCTCTACTCCCATCGCCGTCGGAGAAAGGATGTTCAGCAGATGGGATTTTAAAAATGCTTTAACTGACGGCTATATCGACATCATTCAGCCCGATCTGTCTCATGCGGGAGGAATCAGCGAGTGCAAAAAGATCATCGCTATGGCGGAGGCATTCGATGTATCCGCTGCTCCCCACTGCCCGCTGGGGCCCATTGCGCTGGCCGCCTGCGTCCAGATCGACGTCTGTACGCCGAATGTTTTCATACAGGAGCAGAGTCTGGGCATTCACTATAACCAAGGCAGCGATTTGCTGGATTATTTGGCGGATACGAAGGTATTCGAATATGACAACGGATTTATAGAGATCCCGAAGGGACCGGGCCTGGGCATTCAAGTGAATGAAGAAAAGGTGAAAGAGATGGCTGCAATCGGTCATAACTGGAAGAATCCCGTCTGGAGAAACTACGACGGGACCGTCGCCGAATGGTAAATAGAGCTGCTGATTCGGTTCTGGCTGCGTGTAGCCCTAAATATGTTCTCCTCAATATTATATACATCATGATAAGCCGTTATATGGCGGATCAAAAAAAGAGCTGGCTTCGATATTCATTGAGGCAGCTTTTTTTTAAAATTCACGTTAGAGTTTTATCGAAAAACCCTGAAAATCAGCTGATTTTGGAGACTTTTGCCCCAGGCGAGAAGCAAAAAACTGAACACCCCGCTGCGTGTATGGATGGCGACCTGGAAAAACGTTGAAATTGTCAGATAATTCGATGAAAAAATCTTCGTTTTTTACAAATTTTTTTTATAAAATCTCTTGCAATCTCCAGCAATCTATAATATACTCTAAAAGCTTGCTAAAAAAGGCGATGAAGCAGGAAGTTGCTGAGCTATCAGGTAATTTCTGCAGAGAATTGTCCGTTCCAGAAACGGGCGAAGGGATTCTCGTGCTTTTTGCTTTGTGTAAAAAAATATGAAACACACGGCGCCGTGTACCATAGGGCTGAAAGGCCGAAACGGTTGAAAGCACAGGAATAGAACCCCTCGTACAGGCATAGCGAAAACGTACGAAAATCAAGGAGGAAAGAAAGCAATGAGCGAACAACAAAAAATCAGAATCAAGCTGAAGGCTTATGACCACAAAACTTTGGATCAATCCGCAGCTAAGATCGTCGACACAGCAAAGAAGACGGGCGCTGATGTTTCCGGCCCGATTCCGCTTCCGACGGAAAAACAGGTTATCACTATCTTGAGAGCCGTTCACAAGTACAAGGACAGCAGAGAGCAGTTCGAACAGAGAACGCACAAGAGACTCATCGATATCACCAACACGACGCCGAAGACCGTCGACGCGCTGATGAAGCTCGATTTACCGGCAGGCGTAGATATCGAAATCAAACTGTAAGGGAACTCCCCTTAGTATGATCGCTCAGAAGGGCGATCCGCTGTAAGAATTCAGGAGGATGAATATGAAGACAATTTTAGGAAAAAAGATCGGAATGACTCAGATTTTTTCCGACGCTGGAGAGGCGATTCCGGTTACTGTGATTGAAGCAGGTCCAGCAGTCGTTACTCAGATCAAGACCGTTGAAACAGACGGCTACAATGCAGTTCAGATCGGCTATGGCGATGTGAAAGAGCAGAGGATGAACAAACCCGAAAAAGGCCATTTTGCAAAATGGCAGGCTCCGCTGAAGAAGCACCTCACCGAGATCAGACTGGAAGAAGGCGAAACCTACGAACCGAATCAGGTGATCACCGTTGCTGACTTCGAAGTTGGCAAGAAGCTCGACGTGACCGGCGTTTCCAAAGGAAAAGGAACCCAGGGTAACATCAAGAGACACGGACATCACAGAGGCCCCATGACTCACGGTTCCAAGCACAAGAGACTTGCAGGCGCGCTCGCCGCAGGTACGTATCCTTCCAGAGTATTCAAGGGCAACAAGGGTCCTGGAAGAATGGGCCGCGAGACGATCACCGTTCAGAACGTCGTTCTCGTAAAAGTGATGGAAGACAGAAACCTGATGCTCGTTAAAGGCGCGGTACCCGGTGCAAAGGGCGGCCTGCTCCGCATTCAATACGCAGTTAAAGGTCAGGACAAATAGATAAAGACTTCAGAAAGGAGGAAGTAAAATGGCAAAAGTAACTATGCTGAATATGTCCGGAGCAGAAACCGGCAGCATCGAATTAAAAGACGATATCTTCGGAATCGAAGTAAATCAATACGCTGTACATGAAGTGATCAAGAACTATCTTGCGAATCAGAGACAGGGTACTCAGTCAGCCAAGACCAGAGCTGAAGTCAGAGGCGGCGGCAAAAAGCCTTTCAGACAGAAGGGAACCGGACGTCACAGACAGGGTAGCTCAACAGACCCATCTCAGGTAGGCGGCGGTGTTGTATTCGCACCGAAGCCAAGAGATTACAGATATACAATTCCTAAGAAATTAAGAAGGCTCGCTATGAAGTCGGCCTTGTCCTCAAAGGTGGAGGAAAAGGAAATTATCGTACTGGATTCCCTTTCCTTTGCGGCTCCTAAGACAAAGGAAATGATCAAGGTACTGGAAAACGTAAAGGCGGCAAAGAAAGCCCTTATCGTTATGGCCGACAAGGACGAGAACGTGATCAAGTCCGCAGCCAATATCCCGGGCGTCAAAACGACCTTAGTCACCACGATGAACGTATATGAGATCATAAATTATACAAGCTTCATCGTTACGAAAGACGCGATCAACAAAATTGAGGAGGTGTATTCGTAATGACAACCGCTTACGATATCATCATAAAGCCGGTCATCTCCGAAAGATCCATGGACGACGCGGCAAACAAGAAATATACGTTCAAAGTTGCTACGAGCGCGAACAAGACCCAGGTCAAGCAGGCACTGGAAGAAATCTTCGGCGTAGAAGTTGAAAAAGTAAACATCATGAACGTTCAAGGTAAATTAAAGAGAATGGGCAAGAACGTCGGAAGAAGAGCGGCATCTAAGAAAGCCATCGTAACCCTTACCGAAAAAAGTAAGGAAATCGAATTCTTCCAAGGTCTGTAAGGAGGGACGAAAGATATGGGAATCAGAAAATATAATCCGACCACTCCTGGATTAAGAGGGATGACGGTTTCAACTTTTGAAGAAATTACGACAAGCACCACGGAAAAGTCGCTTACGGTTACTCTGAAGAATAACGCGGGAAGAAACGTCCGCGGTAAGATCACCGTAAGACACAGAGGCGGCGGTACGAGAGCAAAATACAGAATCATCGATTTCAAAAGAAACAAAGACGGTATTCCAGGAAAAGTCACAACGATCGAATATGATCCGAACAGAAGCGCAAACATCGCACTGATCGTTTACGCAGACGGAGAAAAGAGATACATCATCGCGCCGCACAAGCTGACGGTCGGAGATGTGGTCGTATCCGGACCGGATGCGGATATCAAGGTAGGAAACGCTCTTCCGATGAAGAACATTCCGACGGGTACCGTGATCCACAACATTGAGATGAAAGTGGGCAAAGGCGGGCAGATGGTCCGTTCCGCAGGAAACGGTGCTCAGCTCATGGCAAAAGAAGGGGACTACGCTTCCGTAAGACTTCCTTCCGGCGAAGTGAGAAAGATCAGAATTGAATGCAGAGCCACCATCGGTGAAGTCGGAAATATCGATCATGAAAACATCAAGATCGGTAAGGCCGGAAGAAAGAGACACATGGGCATCAGACCGACCGTCAGAGGCTCCGTCATGAACCCGAACGACCATCCGCACGGCGGAGGCGAAGGCAAAACCGGAATCGGAAGAGTCAGCCCGGTTACTCCTTGGGGTAAGCCTGCTCTTGGATATAAGACAAGAAAGAAAAACAAGCCGTCAAATCAATATATTGTAAAAAGACGTAACGAAAAATAGTTGAAGGGAGGAAGCAAAAAAAATGGGAAGATCACTTAAAAAGGGCCCTTTTGTGAATGAAAAGCTGCTGAAAACCATCGATGAATTGAATGCAGCCAACGAAAAGAAAGTTCTGAAAACATGGTCAAGGCCATCAACTATATTCCCACAGATGGTGGGGCATACAATCGCGGTACACGACGGAAAAAAGCATGTTCCGGTGTATGTCACTGAAGACATGGTAGGACACAGACTCGGAGAATTCGCTCCGACGAGAAACTACAGAGGTCATGCCGCAGACAAATCCACGAAAGTTAAGAAAAAATAAGTGAAGGAGGATCTTAATCAATGGAAGCAAAAGCAATTGCAAAATATGTAAGGATGTCTCCTATCAAGCTGAAGCCTGTTACGGATCTGGTAAGGGGCAAGAACTTAGGCGAGGCACTGACCATATTGAAATTCACACCCGGCAAGGGCGCTGAAATCGTAGAGAAAGTTGTGAAATCGGCTGCAGCGAACGCTGAGAACAATTTTGACATGAACGTTGACAAGCTATATGTTGCTGAAGTATACGCGCACCAGGGACCGACCATGAAGAGATGGAGAGCCGGCGCCCAGGGCAGAGCATCCGTTATTTTAAAGAGAAGCAGCCACGTTGGCGTAACGTTAAAGGAAAAATAAAATATTCAGAACAGGAGGTTCGTTGAATGGGTCAGAAAGTAAGTCCACATGGATTAAGAGTGGGCATTATAAAAGACTGGGATTCCAAATGGTATGCAGATAAGAAAGATTTTTCAGATTATCTTGTTGAAGATCATAAAATCAGAGAATATGTGAAGAAGAAGCTTTATGCAGCGGGAGTTTCAAAGATATTAATCGACAGAGCAGCTAACAATCAGGTTAAAATTACCGTTCTTACCGGCAAGCCGGGTATGGTCATCGGAAGATCCGGAAACGGAATCGATGAGCTTAAGGCTGAGGTTGAAAAGCAGACCGGAAAGAGCGTTATGATCAATATTGTTGAAATCAAGCGAATTGAACTTGACGCACAGCTCACGGCCGAAAGCATTGCACAGGCCCTGGAAAAGAGAATTTCTTTCAGAAGAGCTATGAAACAGGCCATCGGCAGAACGATGAAATCCGGCGCAAAGGGAATCAAGGTTCTCGTTTCCGGAAGACTGGGCGGCGCTGAAATCGCCAGAAGCGAAAAGTACAGTGAAGGAAATGTTCCTCTCCATACGCTTAGAGCTAATATAGACTATGGATTTGCTGAAGCTAACACGACCTACGGCAAGCTTGGAATCAAGGTCTGGATCAATCACGGAGAAATCCTTGAAAAAGGATTGAAGAGTGCGATTCCGGAAGATAAGCCGGATAACAGAGGCGACAGAAGAAGAAACGACAGACCGAGAAGAGATGACAGAGGTCCGAGAAGAGACGGCGACAGACCGAGAAGAGATGATCGCAACGGCCCAAGAGGAGACGGCAGACCGGAAGCGCCAAGAGCTGTAAATCCGAGATCCAGAACTCCAAAGCCGGCGGCGGCACCTGCTCCCCAGGTAGAAACAGCAGAGGCGCCAGTAGCTGAAGCGACAGAATAAGCGATAGAGAAAGGAGGAAGTTAGCGATGTTAATGCCAAAAAGAGTGAAACGTCGTAGAGTCCACAGAGGAAGAATGAAGGGCATTGCAACCAAAGGTAATACGATTACTTACGGTGCGTTCGGCCTTGTAGCACAGGAATGTGGTTGGATCACTTCAAATCAGATAGAATCTGCTCGTATTGCGATGACCAGATCTATCAAAAGAGGTGGTAAAGTATTTATAAAGATATTCCCGCATAAGTCGGTCACGAAAAAGCCTGCCGAAGTACGTATGGGTTCCGGTAAGGGAGCTCCTGAATACTGGGTAGCGGTAGTAAAGCCGGGAAGAGTCATGTTTGAAATTGAGGGTGTAACCGAGGCTCAGGCAAGAGAAGCTATGAGACTTGCATCCCACAAGCTTCCTGT
>CAMJRV010000108.1 GCA_946408315.1 uncultured Bacillota bacterium
CCACCTGTAGTTAAAGGCACGCTTTTTTAAAACCTCCAGATTCACTTCATCGTTTGCAAATTGAATCATCTTAACCACCTCACTTTTAAATTCCAAATAAAATTACAATACCGCTTTAAAGGGCCCTGCCTATAATATACATCCGGCTCACGGCAATGTCAATAATAAAATATTATTACGAGAATATTTTATTGTCATATATTGGATGCTTTCGCATCCTCTTCCTTCTAAGGAAATATGAAAGAGGCTGCACGCCAAGGTGAAAAATCACCGGCGTGCAGCCTCTTTTTAAAGCAGAACCTTCTCTTGCCCGATCGGTCTGCGTTCTTTATTTTTTGTTAAGGTATCTGTATATCGTCGGTTCGGAGGTTTTCAATCTCTTGGCAACTTCCGCGACGGCTCCTTTTAATAAAAAGATTCCCTGCTCATTCAAGCTGCGCACAATTTGCGTTTTCTCTTCCGGAGACAGCCGTTCAGGGGGAACATTGACCGTTGCAAAGATGTTATCAATCGCATTTTTTATCATTTCATCAACGGTCACGTCGATATTTTCAGACGCTTTTTTACTTTCACCATTTTCTTCGCTTATATTGAAAAATTTCATGATATTCTGGAGATAGCCATGAAACGCCGCTAATTCAGTCATATTATTGTTAATGCACAGCAAACCGACTAAGTTTTGATTTTTATTTTTGATAAAATAAGTTGATGACATCAGAATTTTATTATCCTTTGTGCGCCCGCTGTTCACGACATAATCCTGGGTTTTATAGGTTTCGTCTTTGATCAGCTTCAGCGCGAGATCCGTCATGGAACCGCCTACCTTCCGGCCGCTGATATGATTGTTTGCAATTGCTACGATGGATACCTCCTTGTTGAACGCATCGTGAAGAACAATTTCATAATTGCTGCCGCAGACCTTGCCCAAAAAATCTACCAACGGTATATAGGCCTGCAAAATTTGTTGATTATTCATTTCCCTCTCCTTTGATTCCAGTACTCCCTTTTTAACAATACTGTTATCAATAATTTTTTAATTGAATAATAATATTTTATCACATACTCAATGAGGTGCAAAGGGTAAATTAAAAAACCATTTTTAAGCGATTAAAAATGGTTTTTTCCTTTTCTATTAAAGCCAAGAATATCCGACAGCTTGTATTTTCCGAGCTTTGTGCGATCGTATTCCGAAGGCCCTTCCTCGCTGTCGCGGTCCCGATTCTTTTCCCGGACCACCGCCTTTTTCAGCGCTTCGGATATGAGCTGTTCCATATTTCCCTTATAAACGGGCACACAGGCCGATGAAATGTCATAATTCAAATAGTCGTCCGTGTCGCATTGATCCAAAAGCTTTTCCAGCGCGCACACCGCTTCCTCAGGCTTCGTCTCCGTAAACAAAATCGCAAAGGAAAGCGGATCGCATCTTCCGATAACGTCTGTTTTTCTGATATTCGTGCAAAGGATCTCCGCAACATAAGAAACGCAGGCGTCCGTCTGATT
Organism: uncultured Bacillota bacterium; assembly: GCA_946408315.1. Lineage (GTDB taxonomy): Bacteria > Bacillota > Clostridia > Peptostreptococcales > Anaerovoracaceae > Anoxybacterium. The sequence continues at coordinate 1,501 of CAMJRV010000108.1, forward strand.
TTCATCAGGGCTTTCTTCACCGTTCGCCGCAGGCTTGACGGTAATCACCCCCAGAGACAGCGGATTGCCATATCTCTGACTCCTCAGCATCTCCCGGTCGGCCTGTTCCACAAAGCCGCCAAGACTGTAAAGGCCGGTCAGCAGATCGATCTTTGTGATCGCCTTCATAAAAACTTCGTCCTTATCCAGCTTTGGCAGCGCCTGAGCCAAATACTTGAATTTTATGATGGTGGGCTTCAGATCGGTATAGCCCAGGCAGACGCGCCACGCCGTGCCGTCATACGCCACATATTTCTGCGTCGTCTCCTCGCTGATCTGCTTCGTCGAAATCTGCATCTCCGTAAGACCGACGGAGAACTGGAATATGGTAGGATAGATAACTCCGGCATAATCGCAGTTTGAATATTTTCTGAAATATGTAATCTTGTAATTTCCCAGCTTATAGACCTGAGAAACCGCTTTTTTCCATTCCAGAAAATCCTCGACAGGAATATTTTCCGTATCGATCCGCGTCAGCTTCTCATAAGCCCTCTCCCATCTTTCATTTACCGTCTCGCAAAAGAATTCATCCAGGATGCGGGCTGCCGCTTCTTCCTCTCTCTTTGCCTCGCGCTCCGGATCAGGAGCCGAGTTCTGCGATGGCTTATCCTTCATGATTACGGTGGAAGTAAACGGCTTTGTGGCATTATGCCTCATCCATTCGAGATGATAGGATTTACGCTTTTTACTGTTTCCGATCACTCCATATGCGATATTGATATCCTTCATGCGCTCAACGACCATCGGGCTCTTGTTCACATCCGGATGGTACATCTTGGATAAACAGCGATAGGCCGCATCGATGATATCCTGACCGGCATCATGGTGCACCTGCAGTATCTTGTAATAGTCAACGTGCTTATTCATCTTCCCGACCTGATTTCCTAAACGATTTCGATAACGGTAATATTTAACGACGCATAGTCGGCCAATTCGATTTCATAAGGCTCCACAGACTTTTCTCCGTCCATGAAGATCCTGACTCTCGGCCTCATGCAGAGGTGATTGTAATTTTCTACGACAATTCCGGTCATCCCGTTGCTCAGTTTGACACAGGTGCCGATCGGATATGGCGCGATTTTCTGGACAAAGACCTCCACCACTTTCGGATCGAACTGGGTCGTGGTGTACGCCATGATATACTCCATCGCGTCAGAAGGCAGCAAAGCCTTTCGATAGGGCCTGTCAGAGGTCAGAGCGTCATACACGTCCGCAACAGCTATGATCCTGCCGTACCATGAAATGTTGTCGCCCTTCAGATTGTTCGGATAGCCTCCGCCCTCATACTTTTCATGATGGTCCAAAATTGCCATATAGGTGGGATTGGGCACTCCGTAGCCCTTTTTTATATGATTACAGCCTAAAAGAGAATGGGATTTGATCTCATCAAATTCCACGAGGGTCAACTTCCCTGGCTTGTTTAGAATGTCCCGGCTGACAAAGACCTTTCCGATATCGTGAAGCAGCGCGGCAAACCCAAGGTTGCACAGCTCCTCCCGGTCCATTTCCAGCGCCACGCCGAGCACGATGCTCAGTACCGCCACATTGACGGAGTGATAGTATGTATAGTCGTCGAAGACCTTCATATCGATCATATTCACCATAAGGTGCTTATTGGCGAAGATTTCGTCCACGATATTCTCAATCTGCCGCTTGGCTTTTTTCAGATCCGGTTTTAGATAAGAGCTGTCCTTTTCGCAATGAATGAAGATGTCTTTGATCCCCTTCACCGTCTGCGCTCTCACACTGTCGTTAATAATATTAATAATTTCGATGTCCTTCGAGATATCGTCGTCGATATATACCCCATTATATTGCAGCCGCTCAATGGATTTTACATATTCTCTCGTCAGCACGGTTCCTTTAGACAGCATCAGATCTCCATGGTTGTTGTAAAGATTGTCGCCTAATGTCATCCCTTCCCGCAGGCAATAAGTAGGAACAAATCTCATAGTTTGCGGCTCCTTGCATTTATCGATTTCGTCCAAGTATGCTTCATACATTACCCCCTGTTTTCGTTTTCGAATTGAATTTCGAGCCCATATCGTTTTATTATACCATCTTATTACATACTTTTCTATTTATTTCTATTATAATCCTTTTTTCGTCGAAATTTTCATCCGTAAAATAGCCGCCGATCTTGATTCCGCTGTCAAATTCGATTCCATGGAAATCCGAACCGGCGGTAGCGATCAGCCCATGATCCCTTGCTATTTGAACCAGCTGCCTCGTAGCTTCAGGCGAATGGCCGCTGTAATAGCATTCCATTCCTGCAAGCCCCCAGCCCCGGAGCTTATCGAGCTGTCCGGAAAGCCTTTCAAAGAAGTCTTCTCCTCCCCTCGTCAGATGGGAAATCTTCATAGGATGAGCCAACACGGGAACTCCGCCGGCCTGGCAGATCAGTTCTATGGCTCTCTTGGCCGAAATCTTTTCACGGTGAACGCGTCTCACCACTTCAGACCGCATAAAAAAACCTTCCCGGAAGGCTTCCTTCGGGGAAGTCACATACCCTTTCCGCATAAGGGCCAGGGCAAAGGTAGGTTTCCCCACGTAATCCTGCCCCTCTCTGAGTTGTAAATCCTCTCTGGAAAGCTCGCAGCCGATCTGGCGAAGGGCGGCAAGCAGCTTTTCATTCCGCTCTGCCCGCTTCCTCCTGATCCGCTCCACTTCTTCTTTCAGAGCTTCGTGATTCCGCTCAAAGCAATAACCCAGAATATGCATATAGACCCCCTCGTCATCCTCTGTCGACAATTCAATTCCGGGGATTACGTGCACACCCAGGCGTTTTCCCGCTTCTATTCCTTCCGCCAGTCCGCCCATTCCGTCATGGTCGGTAATTGCGATGGTCTCAGCTCCGCTCTCCTTTGCGTATCTTACGAGTTCCTCCGGCGACATCGTCCCGTCGGAATAATAAGTGTGAAGATGTAAATCTATCATGCGATTATAGCTTCCTTTATTGCGGCGGCCGCACGCTCGCCTTTCAGCACGGCTGCCAATTCAAGCGCAAATTCAATGGCTGTACCGGCTCCTCTGGAAGTAATAAGGTTCCCGTCTCTGACGACCCTCTCCTCCGAATAATCCGCTCCGATCATCTGGCTTTCATAGCCCGGATAGCTGGTGGCGCGCCTTCCTGCAAGCAGGGACATGCTTCCCAGAATACTCGGAGCAGCGCAGATGGCCGCCAGCCATTTACCGTTTTCGGCAAAGGAACGGAGCTGCGCTGCCAGTCCTTCGTGCCCGGCCAGATTGACGGTACCCGGCATTCCTCCGGGCAGCACGATCATTTCACAATTGCCGTAATCCGCTTCCTGAAAGAGCAAGTCCGCAGTCACGGTAATGTCATGGGCGCCCCTGACCGCTCTTTCGCCCGTTATGGAAACCGTGCGGGTGTCAATCCCCGCTCTCCTCAGAATGTCAACGACAGCCAGAGCCTCTATTTCTTCAAATCCATCCGCTAAGTGAACGTATACCATGACCATTTATTCCTTTCCTATCCAAACATTTTTCTTGCTTTTGTCAGCCTCCATGTGGCAGAAGCCAGGATCCCCAAAATGATCAGAGCTACCGCCATGACTGCAAGCAGGCCCAACTGCGCGAAATGTCCTGTCAGCATCAAAGGCAGAACATCATCCGGGCCGAAAGGCCGGATAAAGATTTTATGGAAGAAGAACTCTCTTGCCGGGCCGAAAAAAAACGCGACCCAGAGTGCGAGAAGCATCGCGGCAAAGACAAAGACTCCCCCTTTGAATGCAAAACGCAGCTCATATTTTTTCTTTTTGACAAGAAGGAACCAATAGCTCAACAATGCCAAAACGGCCGCCCCTCCCAAAACATACAGGGTATGGTTCAGAAGAGCTCTCGCATTTTCCATATTGACCTGCTCTGCCCTGCTGAAGACGCTCTGTTCTCCGTCGCTGTATTCGGCGACCAGCACAAACTCTTTTTCCTTACCTTTCATAAATTCAGAAAAAAAGTGTCCAAGTTCATCGTCCTTTATCTCAAGATCCATTTCCCGGGTAACCTGATTTTTGTTAAACTCATAAATATAAAGATCCGGCAGGCGGAATACAATATTAAAAGCGCCTATCATGGAAACTGCCGGAATTGATATCGCGACGATAATCAATAAAACTTTGTAAAAATATCTCATCTCCCCATCCTGCTTCGTTACTGCTTCAATTTCAGTTCCGTTTTTCACTTGTATTGTATACTTCTATCATATAGAATATTTACATAAATTCAAGTAATAATTTTTACAAGATGAACGGGAGGATTCGTTATGGTTTACAAGGTCGGAATTATCACGGCAAGTGATAAGGGCTATGCGGGAACAAGAAAAGATCTGAGCGGACCGGCGATAGAGGAAGCGGTCGCCAGGAGTAAGGTGTTTCAGGTGGAGAAAAAGGTGATTCTTCCGGATGAGAAGGACCTGCTTTCCGATCATATGCGCAAAATGGCGGATGAGGACCATCTGGATCTCATTTTAACCACGGGCGGAACGGGCTTCTCAAAACGGGACGTCACCCCCGAAGCCACGCTGGCCGTCATGGAAAGACGCTGTCCGGGAATCCCCGAAGCGATGAGAAGCATCTCTTTCCAGATCACACCGAGGGCAATGCTGTCGAGAGCGGAAGCAGGGATCAGAGGAGAAACTCTCATCATCAATCTGCCGGGAAGCCCTAAAGCCATCCGGGAAACGCTGGAATATATCCTGCCTTCCATAGAACACGGCCTGGATATCCTCAAGGGAAATTCTTCCGAGTGCGCTCGCTAAATCAAAAGACGGCGGCAGTATTCCCTGGAAAACCGCCATCTTTATATGCTTCGCATAAAGATGGGGATCGGTTTCACGGTTTTTACGGGAATACTGCCGCCATCCTATCTTCTTCGATTAGATTTCAGCTAGCAGAAACGGAGATGAAAATACTTCTTTACCTGTCTTCACGGAAGTATGGCACGCTTAAATTTGCAGGTCCCATATCTTCTTTTTTATTCTTTCTCGTACTGACAATTACGATCAATATCGTCGCCGCATAGGGTACCATGTCCACAATGTATTGAGAAACGTGAATGCCCATGCTCTGAAGCCGAAAGCCCAGAATATTCAGCCCGCCGAATAGGAAGGCTCCCAGCATCGCTTTGGACGGCTTCCAAGAAGCAAAGATGACGAGGGCCACCGCGATCCAGCCTCTGCCTGCCACCACGTTTTCCTGCCATACCGGAATCGTGACGAGGGACATATACGCTCCTCCCAGCCCGCAAAGGGCGCCGCCGATTATGATATGAACATATTTATACAGGTTGACGTTGATCCCGGAAGCATCCGCTGCCGCGGTATTTTCTCCTACCGCCTTCAGGTTCAGACCTTTCTTCGTCCTCCACAGGTAGAAAGATGCGCAAATGGTGATGACATAGCCAAAATAGATAAAGACGTCCTGTGCAAAGAAAGTCGGCCCAATGACGGGGATTTTACTGAGCACCGGAATGGGCAACGTAGTGAATGCGGATTTCACGGAAGCCGGTGCAGGAACACCCATGAAGCTCTTTCCCACAAAGCTGGCAAAACCGCTTCCGAATATGGTCAAGGTCAGACCGGTCACGACCTGATTGGCCCGCAGCGCTACCGTCAGGATGGCGTAAATCGCCGAACCTGCCGCTCCTGCGGCCATAGCGCCCAGAATCGCAAGAAACGGATTCCCGGTCCACAAGCCGACAGCAAAGCCCATTACGGCTCCCATGAGCATCATGCCCTCTACGCCCAGATTCAGGTTTCCCGCCTTTTCTGTGATCAGCTCACCCAGCGTCGCGAACAACAGCGGAGTGCCGGCAATTACTGCAGCTGCTAAAAATGCAGTCATTTAAGCCACCTCCTTTTTCCCAAGCTTATGGTGAAGGGATACCCGATATTGCAGGAAGAATTCGCTGCCCAATACGAAGAACAGGATGATTCCCTGTATCATTTCCGCTACCGAAGACGGTATGGAAAGGGCGATCTGAAGATAGGCGCCTCCCTGAAGCAAAACGGCAAAGGCGAGACAGACGACCAGGATCACCGGCGCCGACAGCCTTCCCAGCCAGGTGGTGATGATGGCGGTAAAGCCATATCC
>CAMJRV010000109.1 GCA_946408315.1 uncultured Bacillota bacterium
GTCCAATAGGCCGCATTCCGACAGCGAGGTCGCAGCTGCCGCCGCCGAGGATCCGTCTCTGGGACAGGTGGTAATCCGCGATCTCCACCACTTTCCTGTCGATGATCCGGGCCGGGTGAGATTCCCGCAGCGAGCCCATGATGCTGCTCATCTTTTCCATGCCCGCAGCGCCTTCAAAGGCAAACTCCATCAGATCGTTCTTGTAATATCCATATTTTTCGTACAGTTCATTCAAGCGGTCCACGAGGGTCTTTCCGGCCTTTTTATAATAGGCCGTCATCTCGCAGATGAGCATAGATGCGTTTACCGCATCCTTATCTCTGACGTAAGCGCCGGACAGATATCCATAGCTTTCCTCAAATCCGAAAATGTATCGGCCTTCTTCTCCCTTTTCTTCTAAAAATCCGATCTGTTCTCCGATGAATTTAAACCCGGTCAGCACATCGATCATGGCGACGCCATAATTTTTCGCCACCTGATCGGTCATTTTGCTCGTTACGATCGTCTTGACGGCGATAGGCTCTTTCGGCATCGTTCCCGCCTCTCCTCGAACCGTACAGATATAATCGAGCAGAAGGATACCCGTCTCATTTCCGCTGATCAGCTGATAGTCCTCTTTTTCCGCGTCTTCCTTATGTCGGACTGCAATCCCTACTCGGTCACAGTCGGGGTCTGTCGCGAGAAGCAGGTCGGGAGCGTTTCCTACCTCGGAAAGCTTTTGGCAGAGCGCCAGTCCCAGGGCGAGGGCTTCCTTTTTCTCAGGATTCGGATAGGGACAGGTGGGGAAGTTGCCGTCGGGAAGCTCCTGCTCCGCCACGACGCTGACCTTCTGCACTCCAACCATTTCCATGATCTTTCTGACGGGAAGATTTCCCGTTCCGTTGAGCGGGGTATAGACCACCGACAGGTCCGAACAGTCGGCTCCCGTACTTTCCTTCCGGACTGCCGCAAGATAGGCCGCTTTCACCTCTTCGGAAATCGGCTCGATCAAAGTCCTCCCGGACTTATCCGCGGCGTAGATCCGGTCAGGAATCTGCCCCGACAGGTTCAGGTCGCCTGCTAAAGTTTTCACGTCGTCAAAGAGGTCGACCTGGTTGATCAGCGACAGCACTTCGTCCGCCGCTTCCAGTGTCAACTGGCAGCCCGCTTCGTTATATGCCTTATATCCATTGTATTTGGAAGGGTTGTGGCTTGCCGTCACCATGATCCCCGCGCTGCACTTCAGATATCTGACTGCAAAGGAGAGAGCGGGCGTCGGCATGAGCTCCGTATATAAATAAGCTTTGATTCCGTTGGCTGCCAGCACACAGGCTGCTTCCACGGCAAACCTGTGAGAATTGATCCTGCTGTCATAGGAGATTGCCACCGCAGGCCCTTCCCCGGAAGCGCTGCCGCTTTCCGGCCCGTAATGGCGATTGAGGTAATCAGCAAAGCCCTGAGTTGCTTTTCTGACGGTGTAGATATTCATCCGATTTGTACCTGCCCCGAGGATTCCTCTCAGTCCTCCGGTGCCGAATTCCAGCTCTCGATAGAAACGTTCGTATATCTCTTCCTGGTCGCTGATTCCCAGCAGTTCCTCTTTCAAGGTATTGTCCAGATCTTTCTGATCCAGCCAGCGATTCCTCATCTCTTCCGCTTGATGCATAACGGTAACCTCCCAAACTTCATTATCTTTAATAAATACCCATTCCTTTTTTCTTCGATCAAATTGATTAAAATTTAATTTCATCCTGTAAAATATCTGTGGTTGCTGATATTTTACCATAATTAGGAGCGCGGAACAAACCGGAAATCCGGCGGAAATTTGAGAGCCTGTGATGGCGGAATCACAGGCTCTCAAATTTTTCTTCTTGCAACAGTCGCAGTCGTTTAATTGTGTACGATGATTCTGATACATCCGCCTTTTTCCGGCTCTTTGTCGTAATAAAAGGTAACCGATTTGTTTGTCTGGTATGCCGACAATGCCGCGCTCAGCGTAGAGGGTTTGTAGACTCCGGAGGAATAGCTATAGACGCCCACGGTGGAAGAAATCGGGTAGGTCCCGATATTGTCGTCGATGACCGCCTGAGAGGCGCTGAAGCTCTTCGTCCTGCTTCCGGTTGCGGTCAGGTTCTTGGCCTGATTGATCTTACCGCTTTCTCCGTAAAATTTTGCCGGACCGGCATGGACATTGGAGGATGCGCCGGACAGGGTCGCGGTAACGCCATCCGTCAGATAGGTGTAGGAGCCCGAATCCGCCGACTTCGCAGAGGTCACAACGCCGTATTTTGCCGTATCTCCCGTCACATCGTTGAGGACGAGGGTGGTGACTTTTCCGCCGCTGGCTTCATAATACAGGACGTTGCTGCTGTCGAGATAGACTCCGTCCAGCCGTTCCATGGAGACGGCAGCGTAATTCCCCATATCGGTATCGAGGATGCTGACGTTGGCCGCGATGCTGGCCGACCCAATTGTATAGAGGTTGCCGTCCGCCGTCCCCGTAATCTTTCCGCCTGACGAGGTGGGACTGATGCTCATCTTTCCATCGGCATCAAAGCTGATCTTCACCATATCTCCCACATCGATCCAGTCCTGACCGACCGCATACTCGATTTCCGTGCCGTTAGGCCGTATCCCTTTTATATAGAAGGAAGAATACTTGCTGCCGCCTGGATTCTCGTACGACTTGGTTCCCGTTTCCGTTACGTAGACCACCGCGGACTCCCCTGCCACCGCGCCGGAAATCGCGTCCGCCACGCCTCCGCTCTTGCCGAGAAGCAGCGTGACTGTGCTGCCGATCTTCAGCGTTCCTGTCGAGGAAAGGGCGGAGAATGCCGCCGAGGACTCCAATTGATATTGCGCTCCCGATACGGTCACCGAGGTGACGGCGTTCTGACTGGGCGACGCCTTCTGATAAATTCCGGTCACCTTGTCGCTGTAGACCCAGACGGTTCCTTTAGAGGCGGAATAGTAGAGGATATCATATTGTTTCACATCCGATGAAGCTACTACGCCCCCGTTTTTGTATATGGTCAGACCGGAAGGATCCAATCCAAGCTCACTCGTCCAGCCGCTCGATGATTTTACCGTGTAGGGTCCGTTCATATTAGAATTGATCACGCCGGCATAGTCGACCTCGCCGCTTTCATTCAGAGAATATCCCAGGCTTTCCGCATAGGTCTTGCTCCCGTCCTTCATCTTGATTCCCATCATATTATAGATGAGGTTGGCCGCGTCGCCTTTTGACATGTAAGAGCCAATCCCGCCGGTAATATTCTGGGAAAGGCCGTTGCTGCTGTAAACGTTCATCTGGGCATACGGAAAGGCTCCCGTAAAATCACTCCGGCTGTAGCCCAGGAGCAGCAGCGCACTGTTGACCCCTTGTTCCAGAGTTACGGCGTTGCCCGGACGAAATGTCCCGTCGCTGTAGCCTGACATCAGTCCTTTGGCTACCGCAATGCGGATATAGGGGGCCGACCAGTGCTTCGCGGGCACATCCTTGTACGGCGACGAATAGGAGGCGGTCTGAACCGAATCCTTATAAGGCGACGCCATGACGAGCATCTTTGCAAACTCCGCTCTGGTCACCGTCTTTGACAGGTCATAGCCGCCGCTGCTGTCCGCGCTGAGCACCCCCATGGACGCCAGGAGCATGGTCGCCGTATCCGTTCCCGAAGCGCCGCTGCCGGAAGCGTATGTGAATACGGTGCCGTTGGCGGTGATGAGAAGGGCGGTCAGCAGGACAGCAATGCACGCCTGTATTCTGCCGCTCCTTTGAGCTGATTTCTTCATTTAAAAATTTCCTCCTATTCCTGTTTTTTCGCCGAAATTCGTTAACATTTCACTTTATTTTTGTGATTAATCATATCTTAACGCATCGATGGGGTTCATCTTTGCCGCTTTATTTGCCGGGAAATATCCGAAGATCATGCCGATGGCCACCGATACGGAAAAGGCGATCAGCACGGCATTCCAGGAAGGAGCTACGGACATATCCATCAGAATCCCGGCCACATAGGCCGCGGCGATTCCGAAAATAATCCCTACAACTCCACCCGCAGAGCTGGTGGTGGCGGCCTCTATGATAAATTGCCGCATGATATCCTTCCGTTTCGCCCCCAGGGACTTTCTGATGCCGATCTCCCGGGTGCGCTCTGTGACCGATACCAGCATAATGTTCATGATGCCGATCCCTCCCACCACCAGGGAGATTCCGGCGATGCCCACCAGTACCAGGGCAATGGACCCGGTCATCTCATCTACCATATCGATCATCTCCGACATGCTGGTGACCCGATAGGCGTCCTCGTCACCGAAAACGGAGTAGAGCTTGCTCTTGATGATCGCTACCGCGGTTTCGATCTCGTCCGTATCCGCCGCGGTAATGTAATAGCTGCCGATGCTGGCGTTTCCCGTAAGCCGTGTCGCCGTGGTATAAGGGATGTAGATGATATCGTCTGCGGAGCTTTCCTCTGAATCGGCCTTTTCCTCCAGCACGCCCACCACGGTATATGCGGAGCCGTTGATCTTCAAGTGCTCCCCAACCGGATTCATGCCGCCGAACAGCTTCTGGGCCAGATACGTTCCAATTACACAGACTTTTTGCCGCCGTTCGCAGTCGATGAACTGGACGAACCGGCCTTCCGGTACCGCGATGTTCTGCATCTTATCATAATTTTCATTGACCCCGTTTGCAGTGGTATCCACCGAGGTGGTTTCATATTTCACCGTAACTGAGGCGTTGATCCTGGGACTGTACTGCTCCAGATAGGCGGAATTTTCCTCGATCAGCTTCTCCATATCCTGCACCGACAGGGATCGGTTTGTTCCCCGGCCCATGACGTTGACGGTGATGGTGTTCGTCCCCATATCCTCAAATCGGGAGGTCATTTCATTGGAAAGGCCGTTCATGAGACTGACCAGAATGATCACCGACGCGACGCCGATGATGATGCCCAGCATCGTCAAAAATGCTCTCATTTTGCTGGATTTCAGGCTCTTGACGGCAAGCTTGAAGGATTGCTTAAAATTCATAGCTGCCCTTCCTTTCCGCTTCATAGCCGCTCTTTCTTTCCCCCGATACCGAAACGCTGTGGCCCGAATCACTCACAATTTTACCGTCGGAAATCCGGATGATCCGCTTTGCCCGCTCCGCCACACCCATATCGTGGGTAATCAGAATGACCGTATTGCCTTCCTCGTTGAGTTTTTGCAGGAAGTCGAGCACCTCCCGCCCTGTTTTCGTATCGAGCGCCCCCGTCGGCTCATCCGCCAGAATGACGGGAGGGCTCCCTGCCAATGCCCGCGCAATGGCGACCCGCTGCTGTTGTCCCCCTGACAACTGAGAAGGAACATTGTTCCGCTTCTCCTCAATCCCTACCCGTTTCAGAGCATCCATTGCAATCTCAATCCGCTGTTTCTCAGGAACACCCTGATAGACCAGGGGAAGCTCCACGTTTTCAAGGACGTTCAGCTTCGGAATCAGATTGTACTGCTGAAAGATAAATCCCAGGGTCTTGTTGCGGATTTCAGCCAGTTCGTCGTCCTTCAGACAACCGATATCCCTGCCCTGTAAATAATACTTTCCGTCGGTGGGAACGTCCAGACAGCCGATGATGTTCATACAGGTGGATTTTCCGGAACCCGACTGCCCGATGATGGCCGCCATTTCCTTTTCTCTGATCTCCAGGGTAATCCCGTCGATGGCTCTGACTTCGTTTTCCCCCATCCGATAAATCTTAGATACCTCTTCCAATCGAATCATCACGCCACCTACATTCCCGACGCGCCGCCGCTTCCGCCGTTTTGACGAGTTGTACCTCCGCTCTGGCGGGTTCCGCCTCCCGGCGCACCGCCGCCTGAAAAGCCTCCGCCCGGCATACCGCCTCCAGACGGCATTCCTCCTCCGGGGCCCATCACGACCATGTTTTTCTTTGTTCCTGTCTCGTCGCCGCTTCCTGCGATGACAGGGACCAGAACGGTATCACCCTCGGAAAGCCCATTGGCGACCTGGATATAGGATTCATCGTTGAGACCCAGTTCCACCCTGACATACTTTGCACCGGAAGGAGCGCTGCTCTGATCGATCCCCTCGGTTCCCGTCCCGCCTTTGACCAGGACGGTATTGCCCCGATTTACCGCAGAGACCGGTATTTTCAGCACATTTTGTGCGGAATTCACGACTATTTCCGCGGTTACGTTCATCCCCGGCCACAGGTCGCCTCCGTCATCGATGACAATCTCTACCGGATAGGAGGTGACGCCGTCCGTCGAGGTCCCCAAAATCCCGATGTTATTGACGTATCCGGTAAACCGCTTGTTGCTCAGAGCATCCGCCGTGATATTCACCTTTTGCCCTTCCTTCATGCTGGCGATATCCAGCTCGTCGACGTTGATGGTGAACTTCATTTCCGACATGTCGGCGATGACGCAGAGTGTCTTTGCGCCAGAGGAGTTGGATGAGTCGAGGGTATCTCCCGCCTTGACGGACTTTTCGATCACGGTGCCGGAAATCGGTGCGGTGATGTTGTATTCATCCAGTTGTTCCTGGGTGCTCTCATAGGAAAGCTTCGATTCCCGCAGCGACAGTTCGCTGTTTTTCAGATCCTGATCGGCAGAGTCCTTGGTCAGAGTGACGATAGAATCGCCCGCCCGGAGATATTCTCCTTCCGACGCCGTAATTTTTGATACCATCCCGGATGTCTTGGCGGTTACGATCTTTTCCGTATTTCCTTCCAGCGCGGCGCCTTCATAGCTGTCGATTCCGCCTGCGTTTACGGTGACATAGGTCCCGCTCTCCAGTGCGCCCGGATTCTTGACCGTCACCTCCACGTCGACGGCTTCGATATACCCGTCCAGAATCTTCTTCGTGCGATGGATATTGCTGATGGTACCGCTGAGCACTTCAAAGGTGTTTTCCACCGTAACGTCCACAGGCTGGCCGACAGAGAGACTGCCGGCGTCATTGGCCCCGAAGGAAACCTTCGCCGTCAGATACGTATCGTCAACGATGGTGGCGATCTTGGCGCCTGAAGACACATTATCGCCTTTCTTTACGAGGATTTCCGCCACTCTTCCCGCGATGGGAGACGTAACGTTCAGCCCGTTGTAAGCGTCCAGACTGTTCTGGTAGCTCATGTTTGATTTTTCATAGCTGATGTTGGCCTTTTCCAGGGTCTTTTCCATATCGGAAGAATCGATCCGATAAAGGAGGGCGCCTTCCGTGACGGCATCTCCTTCTTTGAACGTATCTTCCAGCACATCCCCCGACACAAGGGAAACCACGTCGTACTGCTCCTTGGGCTCCACCGTGCCCGAACCGCTGATTGTCACAGCGATATCCCCTTTGTTTACCTGATATTCCGTGTACGAAAGCGCTTCCGCATCCTTTCCGAAAATGCCGTTTACAGCGGCCGCCGCGCCGAGAATCACGGCAAGAGACACGGACGTAAAAACGATTCTGCGCTTTTTCGGGCTCAGATTATGTACTTTTTTTAAAACCGGAATTTTGCCGGTCATACTGTAGACGTGCCGGGCCGCCTTCTCCTTCAAGCTCAATTTCCGTTCCTCACTTTCATTTTATTGGTATCATTTTACTTATAGATTG
>CAMJRV010000110.1 GCA_946408315.1 uncultured Bacillota bacterium
GTCCGATAATGTTTTCGGAGTCAATACCGCCATTACCCGGGAAGATGCCATGGTTCTGGCACAGAGAGCAATTACCGTCACAGGCATGGGTTACATGCAGGGTGACGCCAGCACACTGACTGCCTTCTCCGACTACAGCCAGGTTTCTGATTACGCCAGAGACGCCATCGCATCCCTGATCAAGAGCGGCATCATCACAGGCAATACCGAAAAGCAGCTCTATCCCAAGAGCAACATCTCAAGAGCGGAAGCCGCGGCGATGATCTATCGGATCAAGTTCTAAGGTTTCATTTTCCATCGTTGGATTGATCCCGCAAATAAAATATGGCAAGATAAGCAAAATAAATATGGCAAATAAAAAGTTGGAGCAAACCGCGATCGGTTGCTCCAACATTTATTTACAGGATCGTTTTAAAGCTATGTAGAAGAATGTTTTTTTCTATGTTTCTCTTTTTTATGGGAGTCCGAATAGTTTACCTTCATGGCATTTAAAAGGAAGATAAAGATCGGTACGCCGATGAGCAGACCCCAGACGCCCATATAATGTTCTCCCACCAGAAGGATGATGAATACAAAGCAGACCGGAAGCTCCGTCTTGTCCGACATCAGCTTCGGATTCAGGATATAGGCTTCCAGCCCATGAATCAGAAGCACCATCAGGATCACGGCCACTACCTTGCTGATGCCCCCGATATTGAACGCGATGATGCTTAGGGGGATCAGGGATATGGCCACCCCGGCAACCGGGATCAGACCCAGCAGGAAGATCATGACGCCGAGGCTCATGACCTGGGGAAAGCCGAGAATGGTCAGCAGAATTATCGATATGATGGAGTTGATCAAGGCTATGGTAACCTGTACCTTCATCACCTTTCCGAATGTATTGCAGAAATTGCCGCCAAAGGTGATCCAGTAATCATAGATGAACGAGATCCGGCTGCCGGCAAGCAATTCGCCGAACCGCTGGATCTTTTTCTTTTACAAAAGCAGAAAAAAGCTGAGGATCAGAGCCAGAAATATGTGAACTCCGAAGCCCCCTACTGCGGTAACGCCGGAAGCAAGAAAAAAACCGGCTTCCGCGATATATTTATTAAAATCGATATGGCCCAGAACCTCGGCAAACCTCGGATCGATAGAAGCTTTTACAGAATCGATATTAAACGTGATAAATATATTGGAAAGCTCGTTAAAATATGCTGCTAGCCTGGGCACAAATTCAATGCTCAAAAAAGTGAGAATCAAAATGAACACGGCATAGAGAACCGTGAGTATGAAGCCGTCAGGCACCTGATAGGGGAGCAGCTTTCTGCGCTTATCCTGAATCCATTCTATCAAATGATAGAACACAAACGTGATGACAAACGTAAGCAATACGATATTTCTCATATACCAGATCGTAACCAGCATTAAAGCCATTACAAACCAGGAAATGAGCAATTCCTTTCCCCCTTTGTCGATTTCGATTTTAATTCCGCTTTTTTCCGTCATATCCTCACCCGAAGCAATCTTTTTCCGCAATAACCAGCTCTATTTTATTCTATAATACCATAGTACCATAAGGCGTTACGTATTTCAAACGGTGATTGCGGCAGGTTTCAGTCTTTATGTCTGAGATCGCTTCCATAGTGCTGGGCAAAGAAGGTCGTGGAGTATTTTTCCAGCTTCCACTCGGGGATTTTGCAGTCTTTGCACGGTCTGCTCACCCACTTGTTGCGCAGCCACCTTGCGGCCCTGGAAGTCCTGGAATTATAAACGCGGAACGTCTTTCCGCAATGAGTCGTGATCTCCGCATATTCGCCTTTTCTCTCGACGCTTCGGATCCCGTGGAGGATGCCGGCTCTGGAAGGCCAGAGCTTGATCTTGTCCAGCAAAAGAAACAGTTCCACGTTCTTTCTGTAATATCGCCTTTTATCGTCACTCATTTTTCAGATCCTTCTCTCCCGCTCAGCAAGCGCAGTCTCATATTCTTTCGCTTGGCGTCCAATGCTTCCTCCGTATCGGCCCAGTTGATAAATGTCCCCCTCCAGGGCAGTTCCCCGCCTGCAAAATCCGAAATGACCTCATCGGCGCCGAAGAAATTCTCCCTGAGTCTGAGAGGTCCGCACCCGCTCATAATATGTTCTCCGTGCTCGGTGACACTGCCGTCTTCAATCAGAAGGTGCTCATAGGAGCAGTGCCGCTTCCGACCTCCCTGTTGCCGTGCAGATCTTTCCGTCGAGCCTGGCCTGCCGCTGTTCAGGTCGTCGATGCTGCTTTGACAGAACAGTTCTACCAACTCCTCAACAAGGTTAACGCCGGTCGTATGATAGACTGCCGTGGGGGTCTGGCTCGGGATTCGGGCGTCGATCTCCAAAACCTTGAACATACCGCCGTCATCGATTACCTCCACGTCCATGATTCCCTTCAGCTTTAAAAGCTCGGCCAGCTTCACCGCAATCTGCCGGAAGCTCTCCTCCTGCTCCCCTGTAATGGGGCAGGGAGCTGTGACTTTCTTGCAGTCATAGACAGAATCCATGTGAATTTCCGTCACTTCAAAGGTCTGGTATGCACCCGGCTCTCCGACGACCTCGATGGAATAGGACGGTCCTGTCAGAAATTCCTGGGCGACCCATGTTTCTTCAGGAGAAGCCGTTTTTAAAAACAGCTCCACCTCCTCCTTCGTCTCGATCCTTTTCACCCCCTCGCTTCCGCTGAAACCGGAGGGCTTGACGACAAACGGAGCTTTGCAGTTCGGATAATACCGGGGGGCAGGAATCCCGTTCTCATAGATCAACCGGTCGGACAGCAGCTTGGAAGAGGAAACGGCGTAAGCGTCTCTGTCGAAAGCGAGAACGTAATTGTGCCGTACCGCAAGCCGTTCCAGCGCTTCCAGTACCTCGTCGTTTTCGTTGGCGGGAAGGATAACGTCCACGCGATCCAGAGCCGCGAGGAGTTCCCGGCTCTCCTTCGTTACGTCGCAGCACAGGAATTCATCGCATAGGCCCGCCGCGGGAGACTGTTCGTTATAATCGATCAGCAGGCTCTCAATTCCTGCTTTTTTTGCCAGATAAGCAGCCTCCGTTCCCTGAAGCTTTCCTCCTACGATAGCAATTCTCGTCATTTTATCACCGCCCTTTTCCATAGAACTTTAAACTGCGCTAAGCAGAATATTAGAAATGCAGCTTTCCTTTCAAGGACTTCTCCAGGGCGGAAGTGATCACACTCATGATTCGGATCCCTACCGCTGAGATGATGACGATTTCACTCCCCTTCACCTCATCGTGCCAGTCTTTCAACTGGATATTTTTTCTGACGCAGCTGATTTCCTGCGGCCCTTTTTCCGTTTCGGAAAAGCCTTTGATCCGATACGTATGGGGGGCGATTTCCTCCAAAAATTGCAGGAGCGCTTCCGTAGAAAGCATTTCTTCCGCCTTCAGAATCAGCGTATTCGGCCTCGACTCGAAGGTATTTGTCGTTTCGGTTCCTTCCTTTTCCATGGATTCCATCGTCTCGACGACGTCCCGGATGTCAATTCTGCAATAAGAGGTCACGTAGATATGCGCGTCCGGGTTGATCTCCTGCACCTGTTCCGAGATTGCGACGATATCGCTCTCGCTGATCAGGTCGGCTTTATTGATCACCATGACGTCACCGTACTCCACCTGCCGCTGAAGGGCGGGCAGGATCTCGATCAATCCTAAAAAGTTTTCCCCGTCGATGATGCAGAGAGCGCCTCTATAATGATAAGGAACGCCGGTTTTTGCTTCGATTCCCTTCAGAATCTGAGGCATGTTGGCAGGGTCTGCCAGACCGGACGCTTCCACAAACAAATATTCTATGTCGGTATTGGAAAGGGCAATCAGGCTGTCGACGAACTTATCCTTGATGCAGGCGCAGAAGATCGACCCGTTGGAAAGTTCCGACATCTCAATTCCTTCCTTTTCGACGAGCCTTGCGTCGATGTTGATCTTTCCGAATTCGTTTATAATTACGCCGATCTTCCTGTCATGATACGCTTCCAGAATAGAGGTCAGCAGCGTTGTCTTCCCCGCCCCCAAAAATCCTGTCAGTAAAACGAGTTGAATCATATCACATTCTCTCCTTATCAGTTCACATTAATTACATCTGCCATTTAGCCGCGCCAAACATTCCCGGTAATCCAGTACCGTCGCCGGCTGCAATCCCATAGTTTTGAGGATATGGGAAGCTTCCTCCACAGTCCTGCCGCCTTCGTCCACATCCATGCTGTTTTGAGCGACGCCGGCCAGGCCGGTTTTAGGAGGGATAATTGAGGTGATGACGTTGGCTCCTGCATTCAGCCGGTCTTCCAGCCCCTTGATCCCGTCGATATCGAGGGAGGCGGGGATCAGAACCCAGGGATACATCAGCCTCAGGATCGCGATGATCTTTTCCTCCAGAAGCGGATCAGGCTTCCTGACACTTTCCATGGGAATCCCGTCCTGGGGCACGAAGCTCATCACACGCATCTGAGACGCGCCGATTCTGCCCATTTCAAGAATGGAATCCGCAATATCTCCAAGAGATTCCCCCACGCCGGCAAGAATTCCCTCTTCGATCAGCATTCCCGTTTCCTTCGCATACAGTTTTCCGTGCATCCGCTGGTCGTAATCCTGATTCAGCCGGAGCTTTGCATAGAGTTCTCTGTTATGAGTCTCCTGATACAGGGCGTACCATTCCACCCCCAGCTCTGCAAACCGTGCGATGTCGCGGTCCTCGATCAGGCCCGGCGAAAGCATGACGGGCAAACCCGTATTCTCTTTGATCCGCCTGACGATGTCGTAAAGCAAGTCGAAATTGTCCCTGTGATATGTCAGATCCTCCCCCATGGTCAGATCGAGAAGGTGCACGCCCGAACCCGCCAGGTTTTCCGCGATGGAGATGATTTCCTCCGGTTCCTTGCGGTAGCGGTCGATTTCGTTTGATTTGCGGTAATAACAAAAATTGCAGTCATTCCTGCACCAAGTAGAAAAATAGACAAAGCCGTACATGAAAATCTTGTTTCCAAACTCTTTTTCTCTTGCTTTTCTCGCCTGGGAAAAGAGCTCTTCGATTTCATTCCGGTTGTCTATCCTCAATAGGTCGATAATATCGTTTCTGTTCATAGCAGGTTCCTCAGACCCTTTGAAAAATTGGCGAGGAGCCCGAGAGTCTCACTCGGCTGCATAGATTTAGAGTCTATGCGATCAATACGATCCGCCCCCCATGTAAGTGGCTTGCGCACCTAACCACATTTGCTGGGCAAATGTCTGGTAGGTGCCATACGGAAATTCCCCAGCTTTAGCTGGATGGAATTTTTCCGTTCGCAGCTTCCGCGCCTAAGATTATTTTCTTCTTTTGATGACAGCCTGGCAGAATTCACATCCTTTGTGTCCTCCACGGCAGTTCTTGCAGTCCGCGGCAGGCAGCTTCGACTCGTCGTCCACCGCAACGTAGAATCCGGAACAGGATTTCAGCGGAAGCATCAGGCAGTTATTACGAACCTTGACCCCGATCTTTTCTCCATCCAGAATCTGAAAAAATTTTCCGACCTGGTCTACATCCATTCCGTAATACCCGGGACCGAAGGAATCGAGTACAACGGCGGAGGAACTGTTTTCCTCCATCCGTATTTTATCTTTCAAGACCTCCAGACCGGCGTCTACGTAAGCCGTCCCCCAGATATCGGCATAAAGCTGCTCTAAAATGGGAGTATCATCGGAAAGCTCATAGACGCCGGCTGTGAGGATATAAGCATATATTTTCTGAATGCTGTCAGCCGCAATCTGTTCAAACGCGTTGCACACAAACGTGACGTCCCCCATCTTTGCCGTATTGCCAAAGATGATGGGGCTGTCAAAGGAGGATACGATTGCTCTGATATCGACCTGCGGTCCGATCCGCCCTTTGATTTCCATGCCCTTCTTTAAAAGCTTTTCATATTTTGCACCTTCTCTGTGAAACCCGCAGATTCTGGTGAAATAGTCCAAGGCATAAACGTCAGCCTCTTGCATTGTAATGCGAATGATTTGATTGTCCATTTCTTATTTTACATACTTTCTGACTTCAGCAATCAATTCCTCCCTACTCGGGATAATGGAGACCCACTTGATCTCGCCGTTGACACACATGGTCGGAAGATTGGTAAGACCCATCTTTCTCGTCCTTGCGATGTCCTCTTTTATAGTATACTTGTAAACCGCATACTCCGCAATATCCTTAATTTCATCAAAGGCGTCCACAACGCTGTTCAGCATGTAGGTACAGGCGGCGCACTGATCCGGATCCAGCAGGAACAGCTCGATCAGCACCTTGTCAAGGTTTGCGTAATCCGGGAGTTCCACATCGATATCATCGAAGGAAGACTGATAATTTTCGATGAGCTTTCTCGTTTCATCCGGATGTTTTACGGCATTGGATGCTGCAATGGTGTTCTCGATAGGCGTGTCATAAGGCATGTCGCATCCGGGGCTGACGATGAGGTTATGATGATCCAGGCTGTCGATCAGATCGATAACGCCCTTCATATTGTCCTCCTGAGTACCATGGAGCATGGTAGTCGTAAGCGGGATGTTTCCGCCGATCGTAATATTGTACCGGTCTGTGATTTCCTTTGCCTTCGGAAGATTTACATTTTCGTCGACAGAAATTCCATCCGGTCCCATTTTACACATAACATCGATCTGATTGGTCGCGTTTCCGCAGACAAAGAAGCAGGAATAAGCGCCCTTCGCACGGATAAAATCAAATACGGCGGTGAAGGATTCAGACAGCATCTTTTCAATATGTCTCGGGGAGATCTGGCTCACCAGCGGGTCTACGACTGCGATGACGTCCATTCCGGCTTCGATGTACATCTCGGCCATCTTGCAGGCTACCTCTCCGCAGAATCCGACGAGTTCCTTAACGTAGTCAGCATTCTTCATCATATCCATAAAGATGTTGCTGCCTCTCAGATGGGAAGCCAGGGTAAACGGCCCGCAGATCAGTCCGTATAATGCGACCTCGTCGCCGACTTCCGCTTTTACTCTTCTCATGGCGTCCAGGATCATCGGAATTCTTCCCGAATTCTCGTCCGGAATCTTACAGGCGCATGGGATCGAGTTATCGTCCGCATAAGGATGGGATTTTACGGAAGGAGGATTGTTCTCCGCCCATAACAGATCGCAGCCCAGAATTTCAGCTTCCACCTGCAGATCAAAGAGCACAGGCATTCCGTCCGGAGTATATAACTTTTTCACTTCCAACAGCGATTCGACCAGCTTATCGGAATTCCGCAGCAGTTCTTCCGCCGTATAGCCTTTCAATTTCCCGGCATGCACCCCTGCAAAAGGAACCCAGGGAATTTCATCTGTTTTTTCATGCCTGAGCGTCTTGAATATTAATTCTTTACCCATGATTGTACCTCCAAATATTAAATCGTATGAAAAATCTTCTATCTTACCTCATTATACAAGAAGCCCCTCTACAGATGATAGAAGGCTTCTTTGATATTTTTGTACTTTCATTGTGTATTTTTGTTCTTTTATCAATATTTCACATAATTCATAAGATTATTTTTGTTTTTTACAACTATAATT
>CAMJRV010000111.1 GCA_946408315.1 uncultured Bacillota bacterium
ATAAACCCCGGAAGGACCAGCCTGCCTCCCGCATCGATCACTTCCGGCCCAGTCATCGGATACCGCAGAATTTCTTCGTTCGTGCCGACCGCCGCGATCTTCCCGTCCTTTATGGCAACCGCCTCTGCCCATGGCAAGCGCTCATCTACCGTATAGACCTTCGCATTCACGATCCTTTTCTCGTTCGTTGATTTGAAATCGACCATTCTCTTTTCCTCCCGCCGTGGCCCTAAAATAAAAAAATAAGAGTATATGATGAAGTATACTCTTATCTGAAAATTTAAATATTGATCTAAATGATGATTCTCAGTAGTATAAAAACGGAACTGCATCCGGATGGAATACTACTTAAGTTCTATTTACTTGCAGAATTAGTTGGGCCCTGCTTCCGACATTCAGCTTTGTAAAGATGTTATACACGTGCTTCTTTACCGTCGACGTGCTGATCATCAGGTGATTTCCGATCTCGTTGTTGGAAAGACCGTTTACGATCAGTTCGACGATTTCAACCTCCCGAATCGATAAATTATATTCCCGGATCAGCTTATACTTTTTATCGCTGATTGCGGACAGGATCATGGAATTGTGATCCAGCTTATACAGGATGTTTGTCAGGTGGTTCTTAAATTGGTCCAGAATAAACAGGTCCTTATTGCTCAAATCTCCATATTCCTTCGACCGGAACAGGGTCACAACCCCCAGCAGATCGGCGTCCTTCACAAGGATCAGACCTCCCGCGTACGGTGAGTTCTGCGGTAATAAAAATTCCTGATAAAACTTGGTTTTCTTCCTTGTCCCCTCTTCCAGGATATCTGTGTCCCGATAGGCCACCGATTTCATGTAGTGGAACGTGTTAAAAATATAATCCAGCTTATAGTAGCACTCATTATACTTTCTGAGCACCTCTTCATCGAGATCGACAAATACGGATTTATTCATCTCGATCGCTTTGCTCTGCTTGTCGATATAGGTGAAGCTCGCATGGCTGAACGGGATCAGGGATCGGATCAGGTGCAGGAACTTTTCCTTTACGTAGGTAATGTCCTCAATAGAATAAAGTTCAAGCAGCATATCGTTAATCATGACCCATTCATTTTCTTTCAGATAATTCATTAGTAACTCCTTAATTACACGAATAAAAATATTCTAATAATTACAGCCTAATGTCTAAAAAGATCATTCCCTACACGTTGAACCGGAACAGGATCACATCCCCGTCCTTGACTACATATTCCTTTCCTTCGGAACGGATCAGGCCCTTCTCCTTCGCGGTAGCCAGGTTGCCGCCGCACTGGATCAGATCGTCATAGGCGATCGTCTCCGCCCTGATGAAGCCGCGCTCAAAATCCGTATGTATCCTGCCTGCGGCCTGGGGTGCTTTCATTCCCCGCCGGATGGTCCACGCCCGGACCTCCTGGGGTCCTGCCGTCAGGAAAGAGATCAGATCCAGCAGGTGGTAAGAAGCTTTGATCAGCTTGTCCAGACCAGATTCGGCAATTCCCAGTTCTTCAAGGAAAACGGCTTTTTCTTCATCGTCCAGCTCCGCAATCTCCGCTTCCAGCTTGGCGCAGATCACCACCACGTCGGAACCTTCCGTCGCCGCAAACTCGCGAACGGCGCCAACGTACTCGTTCTCCGCCCCGGAAGTCGCCTCCTCTTCGGAGACGTTGGCCGCATAGATGATGGGCTTAAAGGAAAGCAGATCCAAAGACCGGACAAGCTCCGCCTCTTCCCCGCTCAAATCCAGCGTTCTGGCAGAAAGGCCCTTCTCCAGTGTCTCCCTGATCGAAAGCAGAATGTCCAGCTCCGACTGAAGGGTCTTGTCCCCTTTCAGGTTTTTCTGTGTCTTCTGAAGTCTTCTCTCCAGTACCTCCAGATCTGAAAGGATCAGCTCCGTGTTGATGATCTCGATATCCGAAAGCGGGTCGATCTTGCCGTCCACATGGACGACGTTGGGATCGTCAAAGCACCGGACTACGTGAATAATAGCCGCCACCTCGCGAATATGCCCGAGAAATTTGTTTCCGAGCCCTTCTCCCTTGGACGCGCCCTTCACCAGCCCCGCGATATCGTAAAATTCAATGGACGTATAGACGGTCTTTTTAGAGTCATACATCTCATGCAGCACCTTGAGCCGTTCGTCGGGAACGGTGACGACGCCCACGTTGGGCTCGATCGTGCAGAAGGGATAGTTCGCCGCTTCCGCACCGGCCTTTGTTATCGCATTAAACAGCGTGCTCTTCCCTACGTTGGGGAGTCCGACAATTCCTAATTTCATAAAGTTCTCCTTTGAGTGCGCCTGCGGGAACATACCGCAGCCACACCTATTTTTCATAACTTAATTAAACATAGCTTAATAGAAAATTCTGTTCCGGTATCTGTTTTTCCTTCTCTGAAGGATGTAAATGACGAGAAAGATCACAAATACGGAGGCGCTCAGCACTTGGGCCTGCTTCAGGGGTCCGATCATCAGGCTGTCCGTTCGGAGTCCCTCCACAAAAAAGCGTTCGATGGAATACAGGATTCCATATAGCAAAAAGGTTTGTCCCTCAAATTTCCGATTGTTATCAATAAAGATAAGAACAAAGAATAGAAGGAAACACCAGATGGATTCATATAAAAACGTGGGATGTACCTTCTGTCCGTCTATCAGAATTCCCCAGGGCAGGTTGGTGGGACCTCCGTGGGCTTCCTGATTGAAATAGTTGCCCCAGCGCCCTATGGACTGTGCGATGGCGATGGACGGCGCCGCAAGGTCCAGAAGGTTCAGCGGCCTGATATCCCACAGCCGGCAAAGCACCGCGGCGGTAAGAAAGCCCAGAATCAGCCCGCCATGGATCGCAAGCCCGCCGTTTCTGATATTGATAGCCCTATAAAAATCTCCCGCGTAATTCTCCCAATCGAAGATGACATAATACAGCCGCGCCCCGATGACGCCCAGGGGAACACAGAGCAGAACAAAATCCAGAGACTTTTCGGAAGATATTTTGTGGATAGGCGCTCTCCTGTATAGGATAATTACCGCCAGAACCATGGCGGACGCAATAATCACTCCATACCACATGATATCCATCCCAAATATTTTAAATGCAACGGGGTTTGGCGTCGGCATCGTATATTCCCTCCTTCGCGAGTTTTTTACATTCTTACTATACTACAGCGATTATTATACACTATAAGTGCTTTCTTGCACAACATATCTTCTATTTTTCCCGCAGGATGCGATTTCCATCGATCTTTTTAATAAAAACTTAAAGAACTTGGAAGACAATTTATGGTATAATTCGTTATATATAATAATGTATGAATTTTATATAGCATTCAAATCACAGGAGGTATTTATGTTTCGGAAAAGAGTAAATGAGTCGGAAAAAGAGGGGGGAACCGCAGTTAAAGTCAAAAAGGTCAAAAAGCCGATGTCCAAAAAGAAGAAAAGGATCATCATCGCTTCGGCCGTTGTACTCGTCCTTGCCTGCCTGATCGTTATCCCGAGATTCCTTTCGGGCGGCGCGCCCGCTCTTCCCGTCACGACGGGAACCGTGGAAAAGATGGATATTGAACAGGCTGTTACGATAAAGGGAACGATCCAGGGCTCACAAAAGGCCGATGTGGCGTCGTCTCTGAACTATGAAATTGTTTCTATCCTGGTCCAGGAGGGCGATGTCGTCCGAAAGGATCAGGTGCTTGCGGTGCTCGATTCAGATAGCCTGCAGGATGATTACGAAAAAGCGGCGACTGCTCTGACGAGCTCTAAATTCAAATACGAGGCTTCTAAAACCCTCTACGAGGAGGGAGCCATTTCAAAAGAGGAATTTCTGAGAGCGCAGAGTCAATATGACAGCGACCGCATTACGCTGGATTCGTTCAATATTGCCGACAAGGTCAATATCAAGAGCCCCATCGCAGGCACTGTCACGCGGGTCAACGTAAATATCGGACGCTATGCCAACGACACGGAAAACAAACAGCCCATGTTCGTCGTGGAAGATCTTCAGAATCTGAAGATGGACGTGAGGATCAGCGAATATGACATCAGCAAGATCCAGGTGGGTCAGAAAGTCACCATCACCGCGGAAGTCCTGGGCGGTGACAGCGTGAACGGCGTCGTATCCAGAATCTCCCCCACAGGAGAGCTGAAGGACGCCACTTCAAAGGAAATGGTCATTCCCGTACAGATCGATGTGGAAAAAGGCAATTCCAAACTGATCGCAGGAGTCACCGCCAAGGCCAAGATCGAGATTCAAAAGAAGAACGGCGTTCTATCCGTGCCCATCGATGCAATTCTGGAAGATCCGACCACCGGCGACAGCTATGTCATGCTGCTTTCCGGGACCGTATTGAAAAAGGTCCCCGTGGGACTGGGCATTGAAGGAGATTTCAATGTGGAAATCACCTCCGGCGACCTCAAGGCCAGCGACCAGGTCGTCCTGAACCCGACGTTTGATATGACCGACGGTATGACAGTCGCTCCCATGCCCGGAATGTAAGGGAGGCGGCCATGACACATGAAATTATAAAAATAGAAGGAATGACCAAGGTCTACGATACGGGTGAAATCCAGGTCGCGGCCTTGAATTCCATCGATCTGACGATACATAAGGGTGAGTTCATCTCCATCATGGGCGCTTCCGGTTCCGGTAAGTCGACCCTGATGAACATTTTGGGCTGTCTCGACCGGCCCACATCCGGCCATTACTATCTGGAAGGCGTCGATGTGATGGAAAAAAGCGACAATGAACTGTCTGCTGTCCGCAACAAAAAAATCGGCTTCGTCTTCCAGTCCTTTAACCTGATTTCCCGCACCAGCGCGCTGAAAAACGTGGAGCTTCCCATGATCTACGGAAAAATCGGCGCGGAGGAGCGAAAAGAAAGAGCCCTGGAGCTCTTGAAAAACGTGGGCCTTGCGGATCGCTCCCACCATATGCCCAATGAGCTGTCCGGCGGCCAGAAGCAGAGGGTTGCCATTGCAAGAGCACTGGCCAACAAGCCCCAGATCATCCTGGCGGATGAGCCCACCGGAAATCTCGACTCCCAGTCCTCAGTGGAAATTATGGAGATCTTTACCCAGCTGAACCGAAAGGAAGGCAACACGGTGATCATCGTAACCCACGAGCGGGACATCGCCGAGTTCACGGACCGTATCATCACCTTCAAGGATGGAAATATCATCAGAGATGAATATACCCGGGAGGTGGGCCAATGCTAGTATTTGAAAACATCATGCTGGCGCTGACCGCCATCAAGAGCAATAAAATGCGTTCCTTCCTGACGATGCTTGGGATCATCATAGGCATCAGCTCCGTTATCGCAATCACTTCCATCGGCGACAGCGCAAAGGGCGTCGTCGGAAAAGAATTTGAATCCTTCGGAATGAATAATATGTACCTCTATCCCAACTGGGAGTTGACTCAGGACGGTGTGGAAGAGTCGGACCTGATCACACCGGAAGATATTGAAGCCCTAAAAGCTAGATTTCCGGAAGATATCCTCTATGCCGTTCCCAATGTCAGCGCGAACAGCGACACGAAGGTCGGACGGGTCGAGGGCAAGTTCAGCATGACCGGCGTAGGCGCCGACTATGGGAAGTTCAAGAAAAACCTTAGCATTCTGCATGGAAGAATGATCAACAAGAGTGATGTTGCAGGAGGCAAGGACACTATCGTCATCGAGAAAAAAGCGGCCATGAATTTATTCAACAAGGAAAATGCCGTAGGAGAAACGATCAGCGTGGTAATCAACGGTGAAATGAAGGATCTGACCGTCGTCGGCGTTTACGAAGTTCCCTCCAGCCTCTTTGACAGCATGTTTATGAGCCAGTCCTATTCCGCCTATGTGCCTTATCCGATCCTTGTGGTCGGGGATGGATCTGCCTGGGCCGTCGAACTGTATACCAACGAAAAGAAAGATCAGGCGGCCCTTGGAAATGAATTTGTGAAATACCTTTCCCGGATCAAGGACAAGGCGCCCAACTTCTATATTTTTGAATCGGCAGAGTCCCAGATGACCACCATCAATAAGGTTCTGGGCACCCTGTCTCTGGCCATCGGAGCCATCGCCGCAATCTCCCTCGTGGTAGGCGGCATCGGCATCATGAACATCATGCTCGTATCGGTGACCGAGCGGACCCGGGAAATCGGCATCCGAAAATCCCTGGGAGCGAGGACCAACGATATCCTCATGCAGTTCCTGATCGAATCCATGATCATCTCGGCCATCGGAGGCGTGATCGGAACGACCCTGGGGGTCGCCATCGCAGCGGTCGGAATGAGCTTTGCGAAGATCGCCGTCGTCATCGACCCGAAGGTGATCGTCCTCGCGGTAGGCTTCTCCGCCATCGTCGGTATGTTCTTCGGACTGTATCCGGCAAGAAAAGCCGCCAAGCTGGACCCAATCGAGGCGCTGCGTTACGAGTAACACAAAGCGGTTTCCTCGAGGGGCGGTGCAGCGCGTCATAAAACCGGCCTTCGGCCGGAATGCGGTAACGCCCCCTTCGTAAACCGCTTTGTTTTGTCTAAAAAATCCTGCCAGGGGAATCCCTGGCAGGATTTTTTAATAAATGTGTTTTCTAAGAAAACCGTAAAACTGATTACCGACTTTGATGCGAAGCATCACAAAGGAGGCGGTTTTCGGGGAAACACTTTTCCAGCCGGCATTTAATCCGGACTCTTTTTAAAATACCGTTTTGCTGCTTCCGCTGTCCTGGCCGTTCCCCAGCCTGTCGTTCAGGCCGATTTCACTGAACTTTTCCAGCCTTTCCTGCAGGTTTCTATCCGCATCGGGAAGAGTTTTAAAAATCGGCGCCTCTTCGATCCTTCCGGCATAGGGCATCGGAATTTGAAACAGCTTCAGTTGTCTGACGAGCTGCTCTGTGAAGAAGGTTCCGTGTGTTCTTGTCCTCTTTACAAAATCCGCATCCAGCGTGATGCAGTAATTGATTTCCGCCTCACCGGCTTCATAGATGATCTTCCCCTCGGGGTCGGCCACCATGGAATGCCCGTACGCATTGGTACCGACATACCGCCCTGCCGCGTTCAGCGAAATGAAGTAGGCCTGATTCTCCAGCGCCCGGATAGAGGGAACGTATTTAAAGCTCTCATACAGGCCCTCCGGATCGATGGCAGGCCGGAACAGGATTTCCGCCCCCATCAGCGTCAGGTTTCTGGAAATCTCCGGGAAGCACCAGTCATGGCAGATCATTACGCCAACCTTGATGTCCTTTTCCTTGATCGTAAAGACGACATACCGGTCGCCCGGCGTGATGGTGCTTTCGATCGGATAATAGGGACAAATTTTCCGATAGACATCGATGATTTCTCCATCCGGCCCGAATATGGGCATCGCGTTATACAGAATTTCCTTTTCTCCGTCCTTCACGACCTGCTTGATGGAGCCGGGTAAAAAGTAGATGCGGTACTCCCTTGCGATTCCGCTTAAAATCTCTGTGATCCTTCCGGGAATTTCATCCTTCGCATTGGGCCCCAGCCCCAGCTCCGGCCCCAGAATCATTTCGGGACGATTGAGTC
>CAMJRV010000112.1 GCA_946408315.1 uncultured Bacillota bacterium
TTCAAACGATAATTATATAGTTTTTATACACTTTAATTATTTTGCTGTCCAGGATATTTGCGCATACCATACAAGGTGGCTTCCATTACTGTCAGCTTTTTTTCCTGATTCTTGTGATTCAAAAAGAATTCAGATATAATATCTTTATCTCATACAGGGGGAAAAAGGGATGTTAAGTAAAGAAGGGTATCAGGCACTCGACGTAAAGCATATGTTTGAGAAAAGCGTGGAAAACCACGGAAATCAGGCAGCGTTTTGGGTGAGAAAAGACGATGAGAAAACACATTCTGCCTACAACGAGGCGTACAGCGACGTGCGGGGACTCGGAACGTCGCTGATCGCCCGCGGCATGAAAGACAGGCGAATCGCGATTGTAGGCAGGAACTCCTATGAATGGGCCGTTTCCTGCCTCGCGGCGCTATGCGGGACCGGTGTGGCCGTTCCCCTTGACAAGGATCTCAGTATCAACGAACTGAAACATCTTCTTGCGGCGACGCAATGCAGCTGCGCTATCTTCTCGGAAGACTTGGAAGATATCTTCTGGCAGATCAGAAACGACGGGGTTACCGGGCTCGATCTCCTCATCAATATGGCCCTTGATCGGCACAGGAACGAATGGGATATCTTGTCGCTGCGGGAGCTGATCGACGAGGGCACGCAGATGGCGGTCTCCGGCAATCATGATTTCACAAGCGCGCAGTACAGGGACGGAGAACTCTGCGCGATCCTGTTTACTGCCGGAACGACAAGGGCTCCAAAAGGAGTGAATCTGTCCCACGGAAACATAGCTACAGAGATCAGTATGGTGTCCGCGGCGCTTCAGGTCTCCGAGAAGGACGTATTCTTTTCGAGGCTGCCGTCCCATTGCGCGCGTGAATGCATCTGCGGTATTTTGCTGCCCCTCTGCCGGGGCGCGTCCATCGTATATGGCGAAGGAATAGCCTATGATTTTGATATTTCGGCGGTGCAAGGATACTCCCTTACCGAAAGCGCGCCCTAGCGGCTCTCAGCCCCGGCAATGGGCCGACGGTATGTCTGCTTCCCGGAATGAAAGCAAAAATAGCCTGCCCTGATCCCGAAACGGGGATCGGCGAAATCTGCCTGGCGGGAGAAAATATTATGATGGGATATTGCAGCGATCCCGAAGGGGCTTCCGAAGTCCTGAAAGACGGCTGGCTGTATACGGGCGATCTGGGAAAGCTCGATGAAAAAGGATGCCTTTACATAGCGGGCAGAAAAGAGAATGCTATCCTTGCTGAAAACGGGAAGAGTGTATATCCGGAAGAATTGGAAAATTACCTACGCCGCATACCGTATGTTCTGGATAGCTTGGTGTGGCGCAACAATCCAGGCGACGGCAAAGATTCGGGCGATGGCAAAGCTCCCGTTATAACCGCTACCATTTTCGCAGATGAGAAGAATGTCACCGAAAAGCTGGGTGCCGGTTATTCGGAACAGGAACTGAAAAAACTCCTTTGGGGTGAAATCGATCGGCTCAATGAGCAATTGCCTTCCTTTCAACGCATTGAAAAAATAGTGCTGAGAAAAGAAGCGTTCCAGAAAACCTCCTGCCAAAGGATTATAAGATGGTACCCTGCCAATCGGGAATCATAGCAGAATAGATGGCGGACATCGCGAAATAGATGGCAAAGCATAATAAAATGGACCGTAAAACGGCGGCCGAAGGAATTCCTTCGGCCGCCGCTTCTGTCTGTTATAGCTTATGTTATGGCTTAGTGATCGCACCGCTATAGCTTCGTGTCATACATCTCGATAAAACGCTGGAGAATCGCCGCTACCTGGCAGCGCTCGGCGTTTCCGCCAGGCGTCAGCTTATTGCTGCTGCCCTGGATAAAGCCTTTGGCATTGGCCCAGGAAAGGGCGTCTTGTGCCCATCCCGAAACCGAATCGACATCGCCAAATCCGGAGAGACCTGCTCTTGCCGACACATCGTAGCCCTTGAGCTTGGCGTAATTCATCAGGATTACCGCCATCTGTTCCCGGGTGATAGCGTTGTTCGGTCCAAACTTACCGTTGCCGTAGCCGGTAACGATCTTGTTCTCCGAAGCCCAGATTACAGCGTTGGTGTAATACTGTCCCGCAGCCACATCGTCAAATGGATTGGCTGCAGTCACAGCAGGAGAACCTGCCATCCGGTAGAGAATGGTAACGACCATGCCCCTTGTGGTATTTGCATGGGGACTGAACAGCGTAGAGCTTGTGCCGTTCATCAAACCATTTTCCCTGACATACTGCACTGCATCGTAGAACCAGTCTCCTGTTTTTACATCAGTGAAGGGATTCACCTGCAACGCCCCGCCGGTTGTAATAGGAGGCACGGTCGGTGTAACAGTACCCGAGCCCCCTCCTCCTGAAGATCCTGACGGCAATTTCGGTGTGGTCTGGGTATCGAAAGCAGCTGCACTTTCATGCTGTGTTTCTGTCTCTGCATACTTCACATACCCGGTATAACTTGTCTCGGGCAAGCAGTCTGTTTTCGTATTTACGCTTGAATAGGTCCTTCCGTCAAAGCTGTAAATTCCGTTTTCCACAGGAGGTATCGTAGCTGTATACGTTGAACGGTCACTGTTCAGGGCAAAAGTCATGGTAAATGGGTCAGGTGCCTGAGTACCATAGGCAAAGAACTTCCCGCCGATGAATTCAAACTCATCAGATGTTGCGTCGTTTCCCGCATAATCAGTTACCAATATCCTATATTTGCTGTCGCCGGAAGCCAACGTTAACGTGCTATCGGCCTGTTCCTTCTCAAATACATATTCTTTCGCTGCGGCGTCCCACTTATAGAGTGCATATGAAGCCGCACCGCTGTCGTCTGAGACAATAGCTGCAACTTTAGACTTACCGAAGTTGATGCTGTCTATTACCGGATCAACCTGGTCGTCAAAGATTCCAGCCGCTCCGGCAAAGATCGCAGTCGCGAGCATCGGATAGTACTTCTGATAATGGGGTCTGTAAAACATGTTGGAACCGAAGGTCACAGATTGCACCGGCTTTCCAACAATCCCGCCGCCCTTCAATATCGTGCTGAACATTGTCGTACGGTTCTGGAAAACATCCTTCGAGCCTCCGGTATTTTGATAACCTCCGATAAACGCTCCCCCATCCTTTGACCGGAACAGGATCTTCGAGCCTGCAGGGATATTTTCTATGAAGTAATTCCCGCGGGCGTAAATCGTGTCGGTATTGGCGTAGTTTGCGGTAAAGAGGCTGTCGTCCACGTTATAATCACCGTAAAGAGCCACGTCATTAAACGTTCCAGTTCTCGGAGCAGCGGTATTTCCGGTGCCGAAGTTAGCATCCGTTAGGCTCGCTGCGCTCTGTACCATAACAAGCCCAAGCTTGTTATCTCTAATTGCGTTCAAAAGATCTCCGCTGGCCGCAGCGTTATACAGAAGAACAACATTGGCGCCCGGTCTGACGGTGGAGGCAGAATTGCCGTTATAGTTTGTTCCATCCACATTCTTCATAGAGCCGAAGCCCAGGTAATCGTCGAGAGCCCAGTAGATGGAGCCACCGGCAGTCGCAGCATTTCTCGTGCTGTTCATGCTTATCACCGGTTCTACGAGCTTCACCGCCTCTTTTGGCAGATCGCTGATATATTTGCCTTCAAGATGGCAGCCCTTGAGCCCTAAATCCGGATTGTCTACCAGCGCATGGATTTTGTCCAGATTCTTTGCTTCGATTATGTAGTCGGACATAGTCCCTACGCCTTCAACGCTCTTGCGGAGCATCCAGACGTTTTCCTTGCTGTTAATAAAGGAAGGACCGCTGGATCTGCCGGAAAGCAGGAGATTTACAAACCTCACTGAGTCCGTACTGTTGCTCTTAAACACGACATAATCATTCGGATCTCCCGTGATGTGGGCTTGCTTTTCAACCAAAGTGACAGGAGCGGTTTTGCCGTTAAACAGACCCGCCGACCACACCTCCACGCAGTCAAAGCCTCTCGTGTCAGGGAAGTTGCAGTAGATGTCAGCGTACATGCTGGCAAAGTTCGTAGCGTCGTAGCCCTTGCTCATGATCTCGGCAATAAAGTTTCTTCTCCCCTGCTTCATATCGTAGAGATACGTGCCTGCAGGGTATGTCACACCATTATATGTGACAGGCTCTGTGGTCTGGCTTACCTTTGCACCGTAACGCATCGTAAAATCGAGCGTCCTGTACGCTTCAGCCACGTTAAACTGAGTTTCCGGAGTCCCGGGGATTACGAGATAATCCGGGAAGAAGGGAAGTTTTCCGCCTTCCCCGTCGTCCTTCCGGACCCTGCCGACATACTTCCCAACGCCCTTCACGACATCGATGAAATATTTGTCTGCCTCTGGCGAGTCGATGTTTTCAACGCCACGCAGTTTAAATTCAAGCTTGTTCATGATCGTGCTCTTGCGCAGGCTTTGATATTTGTTGTCAACCTCATGGCTATCCTTGCCGTCGATGCTTTGGTTGAGGACATTGTCGGAATAATATGCAGTCTCACCATGCAGCAGCGCATTCAGCATGGCGTAGTTAATGGCATTCCCCGCATCGAAGGCGTCCGAATTGGAATGAGGAAGCTCAATGGTCCAGCCCATACATCCGAAAAGCATTGCAAACATAGGCCCGTAGACATTTCCTCCGTCATCCCAGCCGCTTGACATGGAATCCCAGGGCAGGTGGAACCTGTTATACCCGGTGCTGCCGGTCAGCGCCTTGCCGCCGTAGTAAGCAAGCTGTATCATATTGTTCAGCGTCAGATCCGGCTCATAGTTCAGGCTGTGAGGCGCTGTGCACGGCTCAATCAGCATTTGGGTGACATAGCCGTGCCATTCCAGCATGACGATGGGGTCCCATTTGGCAATATCCTGCGTGAGGGCAATCGTCTCAGGCTGTGTCGCGTAAACGGTGTCACGGTTAAGGTCCAAACCGTACCGGTTCACCCTGCGCATGGCCGCCTTGCCGTCGGGGTTGCTGCACAGCGTGTTGACCATGATAAAGTGATCAAGGATCTCATCGGTATCGATGGACTTATCTTTTCTGGAGTTTTCGTCGATAAACGCATCGGAATTTACAAAGTGATTATATGCGCTGTAACTTTCACTCTCAATGCCCGAAGGGCGGTAGTTCCAGCTTATCTGATCGTCCTCAAAGGTTTTGTACGGAATCGTTTTTCCAGCTTTACCTCCGGCGATCATTTCCGTAATGAGATCGATCATGCTGTCCGTTCCGGATACTTCATCTGAATGAACGTTGTTCTGGTAAAACGGGGTAATTAAATCAATATCTTCAGGATCAGCATCTTTATACTTGTCTATCAGCGCCTGGGGATTTTCGTTCATCTGGTCTTTCAAGCCGCCGGGCTTGAGCCAGTCGTTAACGGTCTCACCGTCTTTTGCGACAACGACGTTCCATATGGCGTTAAATTGAGAGTAGTTATTGAATTTCTTGTTAGCTTCATTGTAGTTATCCGTGAGGCCGTAGCCCAGTACGCTCACCTCTACGTACACACCGTCGTCGCCCTGTTCAAACCCGCCGTCAGTTTTTTGCACCAAAGTGCCGCTTGCCAGCACTCCGAGGGGTTTCTTGTCAAGATCCGCTCGTTTACCGGTCAATGCGACAATGAGGTCCTGGCAGAACTCATTGATTTCCGTCCAGGAGTGGTACCCGTCATAGGGCCCGATGTGCAGGTCGGTCGAGGCGAGGGTCCGCTCGTCCGCCACGGCTGCAAGTTCATAAAGCCCAGGACCTTTGTTGGTTGGGCCGAATTGGAAAAACGGACGGTTGTCGCCGCTTTGGGCTCTGTCAATAGCGAAGTCACCCTGCGAACCTCCGTTATACCCATCGTATGGCACGTTGTTGATCGCGCTGGCAGTGGCGACAGCACTATAGGGAGAGATCACCTTGATATCGGCGGAAACCCGATAGACGTCAGAGTCGTCGGTAATCTGTTTGTTTTCCAGCGTCATAATCGGCTTTTCCCCGCGCAGGTCTTTCCCGTTCCCCCAACTGCTGAGAGGAAATCCTCCATATGTAAAGTCGACAGTGCCAAGGAAAGCCTTCGAATCTGCGATCCCTTCCTTTGGCACTGTAAACTCTACATGAAAGATGCGCGGATCTTTCAGATTGATT
The DNA here is from genome assembly GCA_946408315.1 of uncultured Bacillota bacterium. Classification (GTDB taxonomy): domain Bacteria; phylum Bacillota; class Clostridia; order Peptostreptococcales; family Anaerovoracaceae; genus Anoxybacterium. The sequence goes on from CAMJRV010000112.1 coordinate 6,124, forward strand.
TCTCTTTTCGTCGTATAGAACTTGTTCGGATCTTCACCATTTTCGGAAACACCCTTGTAAACTTCGGGCCTGTACAGAATTTGCGTAGATCCTCCGTTGAGCACTTCAACGGATTTGATGAGAAGCGAGGTGTTGGCAAACACCGGAGGCGTCACTATTCCCCCATTCTCAGGCGTGCCACCTCCCCCCGGGCCAGAACTCCCATCCACGGGCGTTGCATCTGCGCCCTTGTCCAAATCCGCGCCGTTGTCAATCCCACCGTTGTCAGACTCGACGCCGTTGTCAATCCCACCATTGTCAGACCCATCGCCGTTATCAAGGACGATCTCCTGAGTCGTGTTCCCGCCAACGGGGGAATCTTCCAAAGCATATGTACCGATGCCTAACTGAAAGACTAAACTGAGTACAACCAGCAAACTTAAAAACTTTCTCATTTTTTTGAGTTGCATGATCTCTAACCTCCTAACAAAATTCGCCTCATTTATTCTGGAGTTGCGTCTCTCTGTTTTTCTCACATCCTTTCCCTTCATTTTCTGCTGCGATGTTTTCGTCCTTATACGGAATCGAGTTTATAGTAATTACCTCTCCAGCGTATCAGAAGCCGCTTATAAAACATGTCAAAAAATCGGAGCAAAATTGCGCTTTTTGCCCCGATTTTCTCTCATTTTTCATTCTAAAACCACAATATATTGTGTTTCAAGGTTTTCTATGTTTTATTGTATTGCAAATAGATCCCCGTAGAACTTGTTATAGTTTCGTTGAAAGCGACTGCTTCCTGTGTTATAATTGCTGGCAGTTATACTAGAACGCTGGTAAATTTATGCTAGAAAGTTGGTAAATAAATGATCAAATTTTACAAGAACTTCCACCACGATCGGGACTTTAATCTTTTTTTGCTTGCGGGACTGTTTGCCGGAATCGGCGCAGGAATTAACACATCCATATTCAATAACTACTTAAGTGATATATTCAAATTATCCGAAGGGGTCAGAGGTTTCCTTGAGGTACCGAGAGAAGCGCCGGGCTTCTTTATCATGGTAGTTCTGGCGGGATTGAGTTTTTTCGGCGATGTGGGGATCGCGATGCTCGGAATGGCAGCTGCAGGACTGGGGATGCTTGGGCTAGGCCTGCTTTCGCCGACCTTCGCATTTATGATTATCTGGATGATGATGTACAGCCTCGGCACACACATGGTTATGCCTGTCACTCCATCAATCGGCATGTCCCTGTCCAATCAGGAATCTTTCGGTTCCAGGCTTGGAACAGTCAGTGCCTTCGGCTTATTAGGAAGTATCGTCGCCTACGTCTTTATCTTTCTGGGCTTTCATTTCATGAATATGACTTATCAGGTCGCGTTTGTTACAGGCGCCGTTTCCTATGTAT
>CAMJRV010000113.1 GCA_946408315.1 uncultured Bacillota bacterium
GTTTACATCCTGACATTATCACTTATTAAACACACTTTCTTTTAAAAAGTTGTTGACAAGAAACGATTCATATAATAAACTATCACCAATATAAAAAAATCAATTGCAATGACGGAGTATTTATTGTTTAGAAAAGCGTTCCAGAGAGTCGGCGGGTGCTGAGAGCCGATACGCGATAAAAAATAATCTCGCTCCCGAGCAGGCTCCCCAACGCTGAATTTTTAATAAAGCTATTAAGGTGTCCCGGCAGGCCCCGTTACCATGGCCGAGGATTTGTTGGAATCCGGTGAGATGACTGCATTACGCAGTAATCAGGGTGGTACCGCGGTAAGATTTTATCGTCCCTGGAGCTTAAGAAAAGCTTCAGGGATTTTTTATTGCAGAAAGAACATGAAATGGGAGGAAACTACGATGACCAGAACGATTAAGATTTTTGACACGACGTTAAGAGATGGAGAGCAGTCCCCGGGCTGCAGCATGAACCTCAAAGAAAAGATTGAAATGGCGAAACAGCTGGAAAAGATGAAGGTAGATATCATCGAAGCGGGTTTTGCGATCACGTCTCCCGGAGATTTTGAGTCGGTCCAGACCATCTCTTCCGTCGTAAAGGACTGTACGGTCGCCAGTCTGTCCCGGGCTGCGGAAAAGGATATCGACGCTTCCTGGGAGGCGCTGAAAAAAGCGGCGGACCCGAGAATTCACATCGTAATCGCCACATCGCCCATCCATATGAAATATAAGCTGATGATGGAGCCGGACGCAGTCATCGAAAAATCGGTAGCTTCTGTCAAATATGCTGCGAAATATTGCAGCAACATCGAGTTTTCCGCGGAGGACGCGACGAGAAGCGACCTGGATTTTATGGCGAGGATCTTCGACGCCGTAATCAAGGCGGGAGCCACTACCGTCAATATTCCCGACACGGTGGGTTACACGACGCCGGAAGAGCACTACGAATTCTTCATGAAGCTGAGAGAACTGTGCCCGAGACTGGACGACGTGACGATTTCCGCCCACTGCCATAACGATCTCGGCCTTGGAACGGCCAACTCTCTGGCGGCTATCCGGGCAGGCGTCAACCAGATCGAATGCACCATCAACGGGATCGGCGAACGGGCCGGAAACGCCTCCATGGAAGAGGTGGTCATGGCGCTGCATACGAGAAAGGATCTCTTCCAGGCGGAGACGAGGATCGTCACGACGGAACTGATGCGCGCGTCCAAGCTGCTGACCCGGATCACCGGCGTAAAGGTACAGCCCAACAAGGCTATCGTCGGAGAAAATGCGTTCTCTCATGAGTCGGGAATCCATCAGGACGGCGTGCTGAAGCACAAGCAGACTTATGAAATCATGACGCCGGAATCTATCGGCATCGTGGGGAACAATAACATCGTGCTCGGCAAGCATTCGGGAAGACACGCCTTCCGCAACAAGATCAAAGAATTGGGGTATGAAATCACCGACGAGCAGCTGGAACAGGCTTTCGCGAAATTCAAGGTCGTTGCCGACAAGAAGAAGTCGGTATATGACAGGGATATCGAAGCGATTCTCGCCAAGGAAACGCTGCAGGTTCCGAAGACCTTTACGCTGGAAAGCTTCGTAATCAACAGCGGCAACAGTATCACCTCCACCGCGGTCGTGAAGATGAGCAAGGAAGGAAAGGTGATCGAGAAGGTTTCCAGAGGAGACGGACCGATTGACGCAGCCTTTAAAGCGATCGAAAAAATCGTCGGCATGGATTTGAGCGTAGAGGATTATCAGCTCCAGTCCGTAACCGAAGGGGAAGACGCTCTGGGCGACGCTCTTGTGAAGATCAGCGCGGACGGCGGAGAAGTCTATGCGGGCCGCGGGCTGTCCACCGACGTGATCGAGGCCAGTATCCACGCATATATCAACGCAGTCAACAAGATGGCATACGAAAAAGAGAATCGATAGGATAAGGAGGACAACAAAATGGGAATGACCATGACGCAGAAAATACTGGCGGCTCATGCAGGCTTGAAAAAGGTAAAAGCGGGCCAGTTTATCGAAGCGGATCTGGATATCGTTTTAGCGAACGATATTACCGGTCCCGTGGCGATTAAAGAATTTCAGAAGATGGGCGCCGAAAAGGTCTTCGACGTCAATAAAGTCGTACTGGTTCCGGATCACTTTACTCCGAACAAGGACATCAAAGCGGCGGAGCAATGTAAGATGCTGCGGGAATTCGCAGTAGACCAGGAGATAGAAAATTACTTTGAAGTGGGAGCGATGGGTATCGAACACGCGCTGCTTCCGGAAAAGGGCATCGTCGTCGCTGGAGACGCGGTCATCGGAGCGGATTCCCATACGTGCACCTATGGAGCACTGGGCGCTTTTGCCACCGGAATCGGATCGACGGACATGGCCGCCGGAATGGCCCGGGGCAAGGCGTGGTTCAAGGTGCCTTCCGCCATTCGGTTTGAGCTCGTGGGAAAACCGGTGAAATGGGTCAGCGGCAAGGATGTGATCCTCCACATTATCGGCATGATCGGAGTCGACGGAGCGTTATATAAATCCATGGAATTCATGGGGCCCGGACTGAAGCATCTCTCCATGGACGACAGGCTCGCCATGGCGAACATGGCCATCGAAGCGGGCGCAAAGAACGGGATCTTCATGGTGGACGACAAGACCAGAAAATACATGAAGGATCATAAGAATAAGAACAAGGCGTTCAAGAAAAAGATCAGAGTATACAAGCCGGATCAGGACGCAGACTACGATGAGACTTATACGATAGACCTTTCCCGGATCAGGCCGACGGTAGCCTTCCCGCACCTGCCGGAGAACACGAGGACCATCGACGAGGTGGGAGACGTGAAGATCGATCAGGTCGTCATCGGTTCCTGCACCAACGGCAGGATGGAAGATATGGAAGTTACGGCAAAGATCCTGAAAGGAAAGAAGGTCGCCAAGAATCTGCGCTGCATCATCTTTCCGGGGACCCAGGACATCTATCTCGAGTGCGTGAAGAAAGGCTATGCTGAAATCTTCGTCAAGGCGGGCGCCGTATTTTCGACCCCGACCTGCGGGCCTTGTCTCGGAGGGCATATGGGAATTCTGGCGGCCGGAGAAAGAGCTGTGGCGACGACAAACCGCAACTTCGTAGGCAGAATGGGCCATGTGGAGTCGGAGATCTATCTGGCGAGCCCGGCCGTGGCGGCGGCTTCTGCCGTTATGGGCAGGATTTTCAATCCGGAAGACTTGAAGTAGGAGGAGAGCACAAAATGGGAAAAGTGTTTAAATACGGTGAAAATGTAGATACGGACGTCATCATCCCCGCAAGGCATCTGAACACGTCGGACCCTGCGGAGCTTGCAAAGCATTGTATGGAGGATATCGACGCAGATTTCGTCAGCAAGGTCAAGGAAGGCGATATCATCGTGGCGGGGAAAAACTTCGGCTGCGGCTCGTCCAGGGAGCATGCCCCTATCGCCATCAAGGCGGCGGGCATAAGCTGTGTCATCGCCCCGACCTTTGCCAGGATATTTTACCGCAATTCGTTCAATACGGGATTGCCGATCCTGGAATGCGAAGAGGCGGCCCGGCAGATCGATGCGGGAGACGAGGTGGAGGTTGACTTCCAGACAGGAGAGATCCGAAACATCACAAAAGGGGAGACCTATCAGGCAGAGCCGTTTCCCGAATTCATCAGCAAGATCATCGAATGCGGCGGTCTGGTGAACTACGTAAAAAATAATCTGTGATTCGTGGGCAAAAGGCTGGATTACAGTCTCAGTTAAGTCTAGCGGTAAAATGTCAAGACTGGATTAGGAGAAATCGGATGAATTATAAAATCGCACTGGTGCCCGGAGACGGCATCGGACCGGACGTGGTGACGGAAACCGTCAGGGTACTCAATAAAATCGGAGACAAGTACGGCCATCAGTTTCAATACACCACCGTCCTCGCAGGCGGCGCGGCCATCGACGCGGTGGGAGAATGCCTTCCCCGCAATACGGTGGATGTGTGCAAGGACAGCGATGCGGTCCTGCTTGGGGCGGTAGGCGGCTGGAAGTGGGATACGCTTCCGGGGGACCAGAGGCCGGAGCGGGCCCTGCTGGGACTCCGAAAGGAGCTTGGCCTGTTCGCAAATTTGCGTCCGGCCCTCCTCTTTGAAGAGCTGGCGGAAGCCTGTCCTTTAAAGCCGGAAATCATCGAAGGAGGCCTGGATATCGTCGTCGTTCGGGAACTGACCGGCGGGATCTACTTTGGAGAAAAGGGCTTTAAGGATACGGAGCTGGGCAAGGCTGCCTACGATGTGGAGATGTATGCGGAGGAAGAGGTAAGGCGGATCGCCATAGTGGCCTTCGACATGGCCATGAAGCGGAACAAAAAGCTCACCAGCGTTGACAAGGCCAACGTTTTAGAGAGCTCCCGGCTCTGGAGAAGCGTCGTAACCGAGGTTGGAAAGGACTATCCGGAGGTGGAGCTCAGCCATATGTATATCGACAATGCGGCGATGCAGATGGTGAGAAACCCGAAGCAGTTTGACGTCATCGTCACCAGCAATATCTTCGGGGATATTCTCTCCGACGAGGCAAGCCAGATCACCGGCTGCCTTCAGCGAGTCTTGCAAAGGGGAATTTCGGAATGTACGAGCCGGTCCACGGCTCCGCGCCGGACATTGCCGGACAGAACAAGGCGAACCCCATGGCTGCGATCCTGTCGGCGGCGATGATGCTGCGGTATACCTTCGGCCTTTCCAAAGAGGCCGACGATGTGGAAGCGGCGGTCAAATCCGTTCTGGCGTCGGGCTACAGGACACTGGATATCATGAGTCCGGGCAAAGAGCCGCTGGGCACAAAAGAGGCGGGAGACCAGATCGCCGCCGCTATCGGAAACTGATAGGGATTTGATGAAAGATGTGTAAAAAAATCCTCCCGGTCCGGATTGCTGTCCGGGGCCGGGAGGTATTTAGGTAAGTAGAGACGATGTTAATTTTCCGGCTCCCTATGGATGGGAGCTTTTTGTATGTCCGAACACCCCGGCCTCAGTCGGGAAGGACGTTTCTCTTTTTTTCCGGAAACTGGGCGAGCAGGATGGCTGTAAACATAATCGCGCAGCCAAGGAATTCCCGCATGGAGATCTGTTCGTGCAGGAGGAGGATCCCCGCAATTACGGCAAATACCGATTCCAGCGACAGGATCAGAGAAGCCACCGTCGGCTCGGTGTTCTTCTGCCCAAGGACCTGAAGGGTGTAGGCTACGCCGCAGGATAAAATACCCGAGTAGAGGATCGGCTGCCAGCAAGCGATGACGTTTGCCCAGTCGATCTTTTCAAATATCGCCGCAAGAGGTGAGGAAAGCAGTCCTGCGGTGAGGAATTGCAGGCAGGACAGTTTCACGCCGTCGGTCTTGGGTGAAAAATAGTCGATGACGAGGATATGCGTCGCAAATCCGAATGCACAGGCGATGACCAGCAAATCTCCTCTTCCGATGGACAGGTCTTCCTTTACGCAGAGCAGATAAAGCCCCACCGTCGCCAGGACGACGCAGAACCAGAGGATCGGGCGGACCTTCCTCCCGACGAAGAGACCGAGGATCGGTACCAGCACGATGTATAGGGCGGTGATAAAACCGGCCTTCCCCGCGGTGGTATGCATCACTCCAAACTGTTGAAACGTACCTGCGACACAGAGGACGACGCCGCAGGAGATTCCTCCCAGGATCAGCGTCTTTCTGTCGTTTTTTTGCTTTGTTTCCAATTCCGCTTTATTGGCGGTATTTAATTCCGCGCCCTGTTCTGACTCTGCGGATTCAATCATATCCGCACTGTTCTTTTTTTGCATGCCGCCTAAAAGCAGCACGACAGGAACCAGGACCAGTGAACCCATTAAAAATCGGATTGCGTTGAATGTAAAGGGGCCGATATACTCCATTCCGGCTTTCTGCGCCACGAAGGAAGCTCCCCAAATCAGCGCTGCCATCAGCAGCATCAAATCATTGCGTATCTTGTTGCTCATATTCTGCCTCGTACCTTCCGTTATTTATTTCTTTTTTAATTATTCAATCTATGCAGTGCTGTTATCAAACTGCGACTACTATAAATAATACAGCAACATTCATGCCAATTCAATATAGGAAGATCAGAGAATGGGAAAATTGCCGGAACCTTCTATTTTCAAGGAGTTAGGGCTATGGCAGAGCGAGTTGACGGAGATGGTGCGAATCGATACCGAATCGACCGGCCTAAAACTGATACGAAATCGATTCGAATGGGTGGACGCAGGGCTTGCGCAGAGGTATAATAAGGGAGGCTTACAAGAAAGAAGCCGAAGCCAATCACGCAACAGAGGAGGCAGACATGGAAATCGTCAAGGACACGTTTGGACTGAGCAGGGTGATAGAACCGAAAGCTTCGGTGCCGGTCACCGCGTGGAAGCTGGATAACAGAAGAGAAATAAGGCCGGAGGAGTGCAGGGTCTCGTTAAAACTGATTCACCTGGAAAAGGACTGCTTCCAGCAGCTCTGCAACGAATACGGATATGATGAAACGAAGATCATCGCGAAGGTCTTCGATCTGATCGGCCGCCGGGGAAAGCTGCACAACCCTTTTACCAATACGGCAGGACAGTTCTATGGAACGATTGAAGAGATGGGCAGTGAATATGCCAGACATTCCCCTTGTAAAGCCGGAGATGATATCTTCTGCCTGACCACGATGACCGCTCTTCCCATCCATGTCGAAAAAATACACAAGATCGATTATAACTTCGGCGTGCTGACGGTAACGGGATACGGGATCATCTTTCTCGACTCGCCGCTGACGGCCCTCCCCTCTGAGGTTCCCCTGGAATATACGATGGTGGCCTTCGACGAGGCGGCGAACTTTTATGCCATCTATAATTCCTGCAAAGAGGGGAAACGCTTTCTGATCGTCGGAAAGGATCTGCTTTCTGGTCTGACCTACGTGGCGGCTATCAAGAAGGGGGCGGGAGAGGACTGCTATATTACGATGATTCTCAATGAAGACGGGATCGGGACACTTACAAGGAAGCAGGTATCGGAAGAGCTCGCCCACTGGGTGGATTCCTTCTATATTCTGGACGTCACCCAGCCCATCCTCTCGTCTGAAGCCGTGCTTGCCAGGGAGGAAGCTCCTTACGACCTGACGATCAACTGTGAAGACCTTCTGGGCTCGGAGGTGCTGAGCGTGCTCCTGACCCGCCGGAAAGGAAAACTATATTTTACAAGCCTGAAGAACAGCTATACCCAGTCCAATCTCATCGCGGAGAGCATGAATAAGGAGTTGGAGACCCATGCCCTCTGCCAGTTTATCGAGGGGGTTGAGAAGTTCACGATCGAGCTGCTGCGTTCCATGTCGGTCGATCTGGAACGGCTGAACCGGCTGTACCG
>CAMJRV010000114.1 GCA_946408315.1 uncultured Bacillota bacterium
CCCCGTAGCCGCAGCCGTCATATTTTTTCTCGATCGCCTCTACGCCCATACCGGAAAATGCGCTGTAGATATTCAGCAGATTGCTGATGCCCGGCTTATTTTCCAGATCGAAGCGAACGCTTCCTTCCGAATCCGTCGTGGCTCTCATGATGGATTTTTTGATCTTCCCCGCTTCATCCAGCAGAGAAATTCTGCTGTGGATATTTTCCGCGCTTTTGCTCATCTTGGAGGTAGGATCGTCCAGGGACATGATCCTCGCCCCTTCCTTCAGGAAACGCCCGTCGGGAACGACGAAGGTCTTGCCGTACTTGTTGTTCACGCGTTCCGCAAGATCTCTGGTGATCTCGATATGCTGCTTCTGATCGTTTCCTACCGGCACGATGTCGGTATCGTAGAGCAGAATGTCAGCCGCCATCAGGAGCGGATAGGTGAACAGCCCTGTGGGAGCCGATTCGCTGTCCCTGCTCTTCTGTTTGAACTGAGTCATCCTGGACAGCTCTCCCGTATAGGAGTTGCACGTGAGAACCCAGGCAAGCTCCGCGTGGCCCGGCACCATGGACTGGACGAAGATGATGGATTTTTTCGGATCGAGTCCCACCGCCAGGTAAAGAGCCGCCACATCCAGGATATTTTCTCTGAGGATCTTAGGATCCTGAGGCAGGGTGATGGAGTGAAGGTCGACGATGCAGTAAACGCAGTCGTGATCTTCCTGCAGCTCAACGAACTGCTTCAGCGCCCCCAAATAATTGCCGATATGAATGTTTCCTGTTGGCTGTACCCCTGAAAAAACTCGTTTCATTGAAATTCTCCTTCGATTCTGGTCTTATTTTTAGTCTGCCCTTATCATCTATTTTTCAGTATTAAACTCTCACTGCCGCTTTAAACTTTTCTCTGATCTTCTTTTCCAGCCGGGAGATGGTCATCTGGGAAACGCCCAGATCCTCTGCGATATCCTGTTGGGTTTCGCTTTTAAAGAATCTGCGCTTAAAGATATCCTTCTCTTTGTCCGACAGCTCCTCCATGACGCTCTTGATCAGCTCCGCATTCTCAAAGCTATGGTAGCCCTGCTCTTCTCTGCCCGTATATTTTTCCAGTACGGCTCCTTCGCCTTCTTCCCCGCCTTCGTCAAAGGTCTGGTTCAAAGAATATGTACTGTAGGCCTGTCCTCCTTCCATCGCTTCCAGAATTTCTTCCTCTGAGTAGCCGAGATATTCGGCCAGTTCGGCGACGGTAGGAATCCGGCTCAATCTCCCGTAGAGATATTCCTTTGCAGGGGATATCTGCGCGGAGATTTCCTTCAGCCTCCTCGGTACTTTGATCGCCCAGCCCTTATCGCGGAAATATCGCTTGATCTCTCCGATGATAGTGGGCGTCGCAAAGCTGGTAAATTCATACCCCTTGGACGCATCGTATCTTTCCACAGCAAAAACTAAGGCCATGGAACCTACTTGGTACAAGTCCTCATAATCCACGCCCTTATTTAGATATTTTTTGATTAATATATCAACGATATAAAGGTATCTTTCGACGATCTCATTCCGAAGCTCGATGCTTCTGTTCTCACGGTATCGGTCGAAAAGCTCCTTATTGCTGATTTCCGTTGAGGTCATTTCATCCCCCCACTAAAAGCGGTTTAAATATTTTACCATTTTTATCCTGGTACCCATACCCAATTCGGAAAATATATCGACTTCGTCCATGAGAGCCTTGATGATGAAGATGCCTAAGCCACCCTCCTTGGGGCAGTCGCAATCCACCACGGGCCTTTGATATTTCGCCAGATCATAGCCTCCGGCACGATCGATAACAGAAATGATAATTCTTCCGTCCCCTAATTCACAGGCCACTTCATAGGTCTCCTCACAGTTGCATTTCCCATGACATACTACGTTGGTACATGCTTCCGAAACGGCCACCTTAATATCCTCTACTGCCTCTATGTCAAAGCCGGCGCAGTTGGCCAGAGACGAGATTGCCAGCCTGACCGTTCCCACGTATTCGGCTTTTCCCGGGACTGAAAATTTCATGATGTCTGTCATTTTCCTCTCCTCTTTCTAGTGGTTCTTAATGATCCGAACAAAGTATTCTGTCGAGACTGGTGATGCTGAGCAGCTTTTTCACATTTTCCTTTGGGTTGATCAGCGTGATCCGGTTTTCCGTCTCCTGCATTCTGCCGTAGGCGCCGATGATCACTCCAAGACCGGTGCTGTCAATATAGGTCAGTTCATCCAGGCGCAACATGATGTCCGCCCTCTTTTCCCGATAAGCACCGTCCAGGTATTCTCTTAATTTGGGAGCGGTGGAAACATCCACTTCTCCCTTCGCTGTTACTTCCCATAGATCCAGTTCTTTGTTATAACTGCTCTGCATCTGTAGCGACATCTCTACTTCCTCCTCGAATGTATACCCTTAGTAAGAGGTCTTCAAACTTTATTCTGTATCAAGCTTCATCTGTGCCGATTCTTCTGGTTTTTCTTCTTTTCCATCGGCCTCGATTTCTTCTTCCATGTCTTCACTCTCGTCGTCTTCCTTGATCACTTTTGCCATGGTGATGATGTTCGCATCCTCAGCGACTCTCATGATCTTGACGCCCTGGGTTGCCCTTCCGAGTCTCGACACTTCGCCTGCCTTAATCCTTATGATGATTCCGTCGGAGTTGATCAGCAGAATCTCATCATTATCGTTGACGACCATAGCGCCGATGAGTTCCCCGGTCTTCTTGAATTTCGCCTTGTCATAGGTGAGGAGTCCTTTTCCTCCGCGGGTCTGTACCTTGTATTCTTCTACCGGAGTCCGCTTTCCGTAACCATTCTTCGTCACGACCAGAAGCTCCTCGTCCTTCTCGGCCAGTTCCATGGCGACGACCTCGTCACCCTTTTCCAATTTGATGGCTCTGACACCGCCGGCGATTCTTCCCATCGTTCTGACGTCTTCCTCAGAGAAGCAGATGCATTTTCCAAACTTCGTCACGATGATGACGTTGCTGGTTCCTGTCGTCTGGTTGATTCCGATGAGTTCGTCGTTATCCTTGAGATTGATGGCGATCAGACCCGTCTTCCTGTTTGTATCAAACTGGGAAAGCGGCGTCTTCTTGATGGTTCCATTCTTTGTTACCGCAATGAGGTACTTATCCTCGGCGAAATCCTGAATCGGAATGACAGCCGTGATCCGTTCACGTTGCATCAGGTTCAGGAAGTTGATGGCCGGCGTTCCTTTTGCGGTTCTCTGGGCCTCCGGAATTTCATATGCCTTTATTTTATGCGCTTTTCCCGTATTTGTAAAGAACATTAAATAATCGTGCGTCGAAGTCATGATCAGATTCTTTACGAAGTCGTTTTCCCGGGTCGTAAGACCGGTAACTCCCTTCCCGCCTCGTTTCTGTGTTTTATACGTATCCGCAGGAATCCTCTTTATATATCCAAGATGGGTCAGCGTAACCGCAACCTTTCCTTCCTGGATCATATCTTCTTCATCGATATCTTCCGCATCAGCTTGAATATCCGTTTTTCTCTTCTGTCCGTACTTCTTTTTGATTTCAAGCAATTCATCCTTGATGATGCCCATCAGAATGCTCTCATCTGCCAGCACCTTTCTAAACCAGGCAATCTGCTCCATCAGGTCCTTGTATTCCGCTTCGATCTTTTCGCGCTCCAAACCCTGCAATCTGGCAAGTCTCATATCCAAAATCGCCTGGGCCTGAATTTCGCTGAGGCCGAACCGTTCCATCAAACGCGGTTTCGCATCGTTGTAACTTTCCCGGATGGTCTTTATAACCTCGTCGATATGATCCAGAGCGATCCGCAAGCCTTCCAGGATGTGGGCTCTTTCCTCCGCTTTCCGAAGATCAAAAATTGTTCTGCGGGTGATTACTTCTTTCTGGTGCTTCAGATAGACTTCCAGCATTTCCCTTAAGTTCATGGTGACCGGCCTGCCATCTACCAGGGCAAGCATAATCATGCTGTAATTATCCTGAAGCTGGGTGTGCTTATATAAACGGTTCAGCGTGATCTGAGGATTTGCATCCTTTTTGAGCTCGATGACGATACGCATTCCCGTTCTGTCCGATTCGTCGCGGATATCAGAGATATGCTCCAGCTTTTTTTCTCTGACCAGCTCCGCAATTTTTTCGATGACTCTGGATTTATTCACCTGATAAGGAATTTCCGTGAAGATGATCTGCTGTTTTCCCTTATTGGTTTCCTCAATTTCAGCCTTTGCTCTTACTGTTACCTTTCCCTGTCCGGTCCGATAGGCTTCCTTTGCGGAATTTCTTCCCATGATGATGGCGCCCGTCGGAAAGTCCGGAGCTTTGACAATCTTGATCAGATCCTCTACCCCTGCGTCCGGCACATCGATCAGCTTCACGGTAGCATCGATGACGTCGCTGAGATTGTGGGGTGGTATGGAAGTCGCCATACCGACGGCGATTCCGTTGGACCCGTTTACGAGCAGGTTCGGGAAACGGGCGGGAAGAACCACCGGCTCCTGTTCCTCTTCGTCGAAGTTTGGCATGAAGTCTACGGTTTCTTTGTCTATATCACGGAGCATCTGAAGCGCAAACGGCGTCATTCTCGCTTCCGTATAACGCATGGCCGCCGCGCCGTCACCGTCTACGGAACCAAAGTTTCCGTGGCCGTCAACCAAAGGATAGTTGATCGAAAAATCCTGAGCCATTCTGACCATGGCGTCATAGATGGACGAGTCGCCGTGAGGGTGATATTTACCCATGACTTCACCGACGATACGGGCGGATTTTTTATGGGGCTTATCCGGTGTGACACCCAGTTCGCTCATTCCGTAAAGAATCCTTCTGTGAACCGGCTTGAGTCCGTCTCTGGCGTCAGGAAGCGCACGGCTGACGATTACGCTCATGGCGTAATCGATGTAGGATTCCTTCATTTCATCGTGGATCTCATGCTGGATCAGCCTTACGTCATCCAAAAAACTTGTCGTCATTCAATCCACCCCCTATATATCCAGATTCTTAACATATTTTGCATTATCTTCAATGAACTTTCTCCGCGGCGGAACCTTATCTCCCATCAGTGTCGTAAACATCTCATCCGCTGCGGTCACATCTTCAAGAGTGATCTGAATCAAAGTCCTGTTGTTGTAATCCATCGTAGTTTCCCAAAGCTGTTGATGATCCATTTCTCCAAGACCTTTGTACCGCTGAATGACAGCCTTTCCGGGTTTATCCGCAAGCTCGGCCATGAGCTTATCCTGCTCCCGTTCCGAATAGGTATAGTAAACCTCTTTTCCCTTTTTCGTCTGGAACAGCGGAGGCTGCGCCGCGTAAATATATCCGCCTTCGATGAGAGGCGTCATATAGCGATAGAAGAAGGTGAGCAGCAGGGTTCTGATATGCGCTCCGTCCACGTCGGCATCGGTCATGATGATGATCTTGTGATATCTCAGCTTCTCCTCGTTGAAATCCGCCCCGATGTTACAGCCGAAGGCTGTGATCATATTCTTAATTTCTTCGGAATTTAAAATTTTATCAAGTCTTGCCTTCTCTACGTTGAGGATCTTGCCTCGGAGGGGAAGGATCGCCTGTCTCTTTCTGTCACGGCCCGACTTTGCAGAGCCTCCTGCGGAATCTCCCTCTACCAGGAAGATTTCGGAAAGCGCCGGGTCTTTTTCGGAGCAGTCGGCAAGCTTGCCGGGAAGCGTCAAGCCGTCCAGCACGCCCTTTCTTCTCGTCAGCTCCCTCGCCTTTCTCGCAGCTTCTCTTGCTCTGGCCGCCCGGAGGCATTTATCCAGTATGATTCTGGCCTGGCTTGGGTTTTCTTCCAAAAAAGCAGTCAGGTTTTCATTGGTCGTGGTTTCCACAAAGCCCCTGATATCACTGTTTCCAAGCTTTGTCTTCGTCTGTCCCTCGAACTGGGGATTGGTCAGCTTTACAGAAATGACAGCGGTGAGACCTTCTCTCACATCTTCTCCCGACAGAGCCTCCTCGTTTTCCTTGATAAACTTATTCTTTCTGGCGTAATCGTTGAATACTCTCGTCAAAGCGGACTTAAACCCGATCATATGGGTTCCGCCCTCACTCGTATTGATATTATTGGCATAGGAAAGAACGAGCTCATTATAGCGGTCGGTATACTGCATCGCAATTTCAACCTCATGCTCGTCGTCCTTTTTCATTTCAAAATAGATTACATCCGGATGGATGACTTCTTTATTCTTGTTTTGATGCTTTACAAATTCCTTGATCCCGCCTTCATAATGGAAGACCTCCGTCTGCTTTTGCCCTTCCCTTTCGTCCTTCAGCGTGATCTTGATCCCTTTATTCAGGAAGGCCATCTCTCTCAGCCGGTGCTCTAAAGTGCCGTAGTTGAATTCCAGTTCTTCGAAAATCTCGGCGTCGGGCTTGAACATCGTCTTCGACCCGGTTTTTCTGGACTCTCCTACCTCCAGCAGCGGAGTCTGGGTCTTTCCTCTGGAATAGGTCTGCTTGTAGATCTTGCCGTTTCTCTTGATCTCGACTTCCATGATCTCGGAAAGAGCGTTTACGACAGAAGCGCCTACACCGTGAAGTCCTCCGGAAACCTTATATCCTCCGCCTCCGAACTTACCGCCGGCATGGAGAACCGTATGGATTACCTCTACCGCGGGAAGGCCGAGTTTCGGATGAAGATCTACCGGCATTCCCCGGCCGTCATCCTCTACTACGATAGAATTATCGTTCTGTATCGTTATGTTGATATTCTTGCAGAAACCGGCGAGGGCCTCATCCACACTGTTATCAACGACTTCATATACCAGATGGTGCAAGCCTCTGGGACCTGTGCTTCCGATGTACATTCCCGGCCGTTTTCTGACAGGCTCCAATCCTTCCAGTACCTGGATCTGCTCGGCATTATACTGTTGTTGTTTCACATCCGCACTCATTCTTTTTCATCACCTCAAATTTCGCTTACTTGCGCACCTAGTCACATTTCCTTCGGAAATGTCAGGCAGGTGCCATACGTTAATTTCGTCAATCTCCGATTGACAGAAATTTTTCCGTTCACCTGTTTTACTAAAAAAACTAGATGACAAACCACCATATATTGTATACTAAAATCTTTGATTTTACAAGTTTTTTTAAAAATTGGCACCCTGAATATAAAAACACCGTTTTTGTTTTTAAAAAACGATGTTTTTTGTTTCTAATAAGGGTTTTAATTTAAGATATATATATTGTCTTTTTATATTATTTTCCAGTTAAATTCCTACCATTCCGATTCTCTTTCTGTTCTATTTCCGAATGACCGTTCCATTTTCGACAAAAAAAGTATA
>CAMJRV010000115.1 GCA_946408315.1 uncultured Bacillota bacterium
GTCTATGAGTTTATCACGATTCATATGATTTACTCCTTTTCATAAAAAGTTATTTTTGCCGTTAGCAGGTAGAAGTTATTATTCGTTAATAAAAGAATTTTATTCGAAAATTTGAAAAGGGGGCATACACATCCAAAATCAATAATATCTCTATATAATTGAGCCTGAAAATATCGACATCATGAAAAACGAGCGGCTCTGCATTAAAGCGGAGGTATTACATAAATGAACGCATTTGAAAAATTTGCAATGAGGTTAACACGAAGCAGAAAGAGAAGAAAAACTATTTCTCATGTGCTGGTGGGGACAGTGATTTTTTTTGCTGTTGTTTTGGGATCTGTCATTTCTTTATTAACCGCACCCGTTGATGCCCGATCAAATTCTTTTAATAAGGACGAAACAGAGCGCCTTGGCGCTGTACAAGCAAACATTGAGTATCGCAATGGAATTCCGATGATAGACAGCGCTGAAGCAACCGGTATATACCCATGGCCTTTGAACGGAGTGGTTACCTGTAAATATGGATGGAGGGTGCTTTGCGGAGAGAATGATTTCCATGGAGGTCTGGATATAAGCACCGGAGAAAACGACCCGATTATTGCGATCGCCGATGGCGTCGTAGAACGAATCCGGATCGATAAAAAGAGCTATGGCCTGTATGTGCTGATAAAGCATGATGACGGTTTTTATACCTTGTGCGCTCATCTTGCCAAAACCTATGTAAAAGAGGGAGATCGAGTTAAGCAGGGAGAAAAAATCGCCCTGGAAGGCGGGGAACCTGGAGTAGATCCCTATCCGGGCCGAAGCACAGGACGGCATCTCCACTTTGAAATAAGACAGACCGCAAATAGCAATTCCCGAATCGATCCACTTCTCTTTCTGAATAAATGAAGAAGCGTTCGCGGTTGTTCTTTATTAGAAATTTGATATAATAAAGATATAAAAGAGCATGAAGCAGGTTCGATTTGAAGAAGGAGAGCACCAATTGTGAGCAAAAAATATGACTATTTAATTGTAGGCGCCGGTTTATTTGGAGCTGTCTTTGCAAATAGAGCACACCGGGCAGGAAAATCCTGCATTGTTTTGGAAAAGAGAAATCATATTGCGGGCAATGCCTATACCCGTCTGGAGGCAGGCATTCCGATACACCAGTACGGCGCCCACATTTTTCATACCGGCAATCGTCAGGTATATGAATATCTGAGCCAGTTTGCCCAGTTTAACCATTACGTGAATTCCCCGATTGCGAACTACAAGGGAGAAATCTACAATCTGCCCTTTAATATGAACACCTTTCATCAAATGTGGGGAGTGGTCACGCCTGGACAAGCTCAAAACGAATTGTCCAGGCAGATTGAAAAGCATTATACCGAGAATCCTCAAAATTTGGAAGAGCAGGCAATCAACCTGGTCGGTCCCGATATTTATGAGAAACTGATCAAGGGCTATACGGAAAAGCAGTGGGGCCGCCCTTGTACACAATTGCCTTCCTTTATCATCCGGCGGCTGCCTTTGCGCTTCACATACGATAACAACTACTTCAACGATCCCTATCAGGGAATCCCGGTTGATGGTTACACAAAAATGGTCGAACGCATGCTGGAAGGCATCGAGGTCCGTCTTCAAACCGATTATTTCGATGACAGGTCATATTGGGATTCGTTGGCAAAACGGATCGTCTACAGCGGTCCGATCGATGCGTATTTTCACTGCTGCTACGGCGCCTTGCAATATCGGAGCCTGCGCTTTGAAACGGAGGTGCTGGATTGCCGCAACTATCAGGGAAACGCAGTCGTCAACTATACCGACAGGGAAATCCCGTTCACGCGCATGATCGAGCACAAGCACTTTACATTCGGTCAGCAGCCCAACACAGTGATTACCAGGGAGTACAGCCAGGAGTGGGCGCCTGGGAAAGAGCCGTACTACCCGATCAACGACTCGGAAAACTCCGCATTATATGAAAAATATCGGCTGCTCACAGAGAGGGAGCCGAACGTTCTGTTCGGCGGCCGGCTTGCCGAGTACCAGTATTATGATATGGACAAGACGGTGGAGCGGGCACTGGAGTATACGACGCCGGAGCTGCTGTCGATCAGGGATAAACAATAGGGGGAAAATGTATGCTGCGAATCGCACTGGTGGAGGACGAGCCGGATGTACAGTGCCAGTTGACCGAATATATTCACCGGTATGAACAAGAGGCTGGTGAAAAATTCGAGATGACTGTGTTTTCCGATGGAATTGATATTGTTTCCGACTATACGGGAGGTTATGACATCATATTTCTGGACATACAAATGCGGCACATGGACGGGATGACTGCGGCGAAACGTATTCGGGAAATGGATCAGAATGTCGTCATCGTTTTTATTACCAATATGGCAAACTATGCAATTCGGGGCTATGCTGTCAATGCAACGGACTACGTTCTCAAGCCTGTACCTTATTTTGCTTTTTCCCAAGTGCTTCAAAGGGCCATATCACGGGTGAAAACGCTTACGCAAAGCCATCTGATGCTGCCGATCGAAGGCGGTGTTATAAAGCTGAGTACCGCAGAAGTAATCTACATCGAAAGTATAAGCCGCCATTTGGTGGTGCACACCAAGACAAAGGCCTTTACAGTATCAGGTACTCTAAAGGACATGGAGCAAAAGCTGGAAAACCTGCACTTTTTTCGCTGTAATAACTGCTATCTGGTCAATCTTGCTCATGTGGAAAATGTAAAGCACAATGACTTAACCGTTGGAGGATATGTGCTGCAGATCAGCCGGCCGCGGAAAAAGTCATTTATGGATGCTCTTGCGGATTATGTAGGGAGGGCAAGATGAGCCAGTCGCTTCCGGATATTCCACGCTTGTTCACGGCTATTGCAGAATGGGCAGCTTACGTCATTTATATCGTGCCGCTGAAAAAGAGATTTCAAACCCCTTTTATCGTGCTTTTATTAATGGGATTGCTTGTACTCCAATGTGCGCTTCAAATAGCGGCAGGAATGCTGCCGATTCAGTTTTGGGTGCCCGGCATGATCGCTGCTGTGGGCTTGATGTTCGCAGGTATTTTCCTCTGCTGCGAGACTTCCGCTTTTGACGCAGGGTACTGCTGTGCGCGTGCGTTCATCACTGCAGAGCTTGCTGCTTCGCTGGGATGGCAGCTTTACTGTTATTTCTTTTTGGATCGCTCAGGGGATAGCGCGTTGGTTTCCATTGCCGTTGTAGGAATAACCTATATCTGCGTCTTTTCTGTAATCTATGTGTTGGAATCCAAGAGAATGCCCTATAACACCCGTCTTAACGTAACCGCCATGGAACTCGTCAGTGCGTTGTTGATCGCCGCCGCCGTCTTCACTATCAGCAATGTTTATTTTGCGGTGCAGTCTTCGATTTTCTCGGCGTCTACAGGCGCATCTCTCTTCTTCATCCGCACTGCGGTGGATTTCAGCGGTGTGACGATGCTTTACGCCCAGCAGGAACAGCGTAACGAAATCCGTCTGCAACGCGAGGTGGAGGTACTTGATAACGTATTGCACCGACAATACAATCAATACAAGAAGTTTCGGGGGAGCATCGAACTGCTCAATCACAAATACCACGACCTAAAGCATCAGATCGCAGTGATCCGTGCGGAAAGTGATCCTGTAAAGAAGGAATCCTATCTGGCGGAAATGGATCAGGCGCTCAAGGTATACAGCACTCATATCGACACGGGAAACAAGGTGCTGGACATTGTGCTTACAGAAAAAGCCCTGTATTGCACCGAGCAGGATATCACTCTGACTTGTGTGGCGGACGGCGTCCTGCTGAATTTTATGGAAGCAATGGATATCTGCACAATCTTCGGAAACGCACTGGATAATGCCATCGAGAGTGTCCGCAAGTTGAACGACGTGGAAAAACGGCTTATCAGGGTCGCCGTTTACGCCCAGAACGACATGCTGATGCTGCGCTTTGAAAATTATACGGAAGAACCTCTCATTTTTGAAAACGGCCTGCCCGCCACGACCAAGCAAGACAAAAACTATCACGGCTACGGCATCAAGAGCATCCTGCACACTGCGGAAAAGTACAGTGGAAACATGACCATTCACCATGAAAACAACTGGTTTATTATGCGGGTGCTGATTCCGGCCTGATCGTATTTCTTGAGGGGCTTTCGATTTGACAGGTTAAGCGTCCAAAATGACAATCTATGCAGATTTTGTCCTCTGCATGGATTTTTTTTGTATAATTGCTCCGGCGGTATCAATTTAGAATTAATTATGCAGTATTGTGAATGAGAGGAGATCGATCATGAAAAGAGCGAATTTATTCGACACTGGAGGGAGCGCGACGGCAGCAGCGAATAAGAAGCCGGGCAAAACGGCTGCGATCGTTGTCAGCCTATTGCTTGTTGTATTGCTGGCTGGCAATGTGGGCAGTTTGATGTACTACAACGTCATTACACAGTTTTTTTCAAGAGCGCATGCCGACAGTAGTGAAACGGATGCAGCGGCGGCAGTCGCCAGGGATGTAGTGGAGCGCATCGAAAATGAGGCCATCGTTTTACTGCGCAATGAAAACCAAACCCTGCCCTTAGATATGGACAACGAAAATGAGGTCAAGGTGAACGTGTTTGGATGGGGCTCCATCAGCCCGGTGTATAGCGGCGTGGGTTCCGGAGCCGGCAATACGGACAATGCTGTACCGTTCTATGAAGGCCTTGCCAATGCAGGATTCCAATACAATACTGATCTGGAGAGCTTTTACGAAAAGAGCGGTATCACTCAGAAAACGGTAGATAAATTGGGCTCGTTCCACACCGATTACACAAAGTATCAGGTTCCGGCGGGCGAGTATAGCGATGCGCTGTTGCAGCAGGCAAAGGATTACTCTGATGTGGCGCTGATTTTCCTGAACCGTATCGGAGGCGAAGGCGAACATGACCTCCCGCTGGATATGAGCGGACTTGGCGGCGGCGCAGAGGAACACTATCTGGAACTCAGTGCCGAAGAGAAGGCTATGATCGACATGGTAGACAGCCTGGGATTCAGCAAAGTGGTTCTCGTACTGAACTCCAGCTATCCTATGGAGCTGGGCTTTCTTGAAGAGGGGAAAATCGATGCGGCTGTCTGGATCGGCGGCCCCGGCGAAACCGGCATGAATGCCGTGGGCAATGTGCTGTCCGGTAAGGTGAACCCTTCGGGGCGCACCGTGAACACTTATGCATATGACCTTACCTCTGCCCCGGCTATGGAAAACTTCGGAAACCATTATTATAGCGGTTCAGAATTTGAATCCGTTAACTGGGCCGGCGACTCCACGATCACAGGCTATCAAGGGTATGTGGATTATGCGGAAGGTATCTATGTGGGATACCGCTATTATGAAACACGATATGTCGACAACGAGACCGGCAAGGTTGATGAGGAAGCTTATTCAAAGGCTGTGCAATTCCCCTTCGGATACGGATTAAGCTATACCGCTTTCAGTCAGGAGATTGAAAAATTTGACGCCTCCGGCAATAAGGTTACACTTACGGCAAAGGTCACCAATACCGGTGATGTTGCCGGTAAAGAAGTCGTTCAGGTTTATGTAACCGAACCGTACATCGTGGGAGGCATCGAGAAGTCTCATGTCGTGCTGTCCGGGTTTGGAAAAACCGGCATCTTAAATCCGGGCGCATCCGAGTCGGTTGAAATCACGTTCGACAAAGAAGATTTGGCATCATTTGATTACAAGAATCAAGGCTGCTATGTGCTGGATAAAGGTACATACGAAGTGAAGCTCATGAAAAATGCCCATGAGGTGATTGATGCCCGAGCGTATGATATTGCAGACACAATCGTATTTGATGAGAATAACAAAAGGGAAAACGACCAAATTCCTGCCGTTGCCCGTTTTAAAGACGTAGAGGGAGATGTGAAAATCACCTACGTTTCCCGCGCTGATTGGGAGGGTACCATACCGAAAAACGTACCGCAGCAGAGAGAGGCTTCTCCTGAAATCGCCGCTCAATGGACAAATTTCACCCCGCCGGATGATCCTTCGGCGAAGGACATCGTCATAAAAGACAATGGCCTGACGTTAGCGGATCTCATTGGTAAGCCTTATGACGATCCCATGTGGGAGCCTCTTCTGGAGCAGCTCTCCGTAGAGGATATGTCTCATCTCATCGGCTGGGGAGGCTTTGCCACGCAGGCTATCAAATCAATTGATAAGCCCTACTCTATCGATCTGGACGGCCCTGCGGGAATCAAGGCGCTCGTCAACGAAACCGCCTATAAAGGCGCATCCTATACCACCGGCGTAGTGCTGGCCAGCACTTGGAATCAGGATCTCGCCCGGGAGATGGGCGAATGCTTCAGTGCGGAAGCTGCGGCATGGAAAATCAACGGTATTTATGGTCCTTCCATGAACATTCACCGCACTCCTTTTGGCGGCCGTAATTACGAGTATTTTTCTGAGGACCCGGTTATTACCGGAAAAATGGCGGTGGGTATTGTCACAGGCTTCAATACCAACCGGATCTATAACTACATTAAACATTTCGCCATGTACAATCAATGCACCAATGCGGTGGACGGTATTACTACCTGGAGCAACGAACAGGCACTCCGGGAAATATACCTGCGGCCTTTCGAAATTGCCGTAAAAGAGGCCGACGTCCACGCAGTGATGTCCTCCTACAACCGTATCGGCAATACCTGGACCGGCGCCAGCAAGCCGCTCTTGACCGACGTACTGCGCGGTGAATGGGGATTCGAAGGTATGGTAATCTCAGATTGGCCTTTCGATGACTCATATATGAACGCTGAGCAAGGCATCCGTGCCGGCAATGACTTTATCCTCACCACTGTGGGCCGTGATGTGAAGGATACCAGCAACGCCGGCAAGCAGGCCATGCGTGAGGCCAGCCACCATATTTTGTACACGGTAGCAAATTCCACAGCGATGGATATTGGCTACTATGGCCCAACTCCCTACTGGCTGTACATCATGATTGCTGTAGACGTACTTGCTTTGGCCGGTGCCATTGCGTTCTTTATCCGCTGGAATAAACGCCGTAAAGCTTATAGCGCCGCCACTGCCGCGTAAAAAAATGGCGCGCCCGGCTGTCTTCCGTGTCAGGAGGCGGCCGGGCGTGTCTGCAAAGGAGACAGCACATTGAAACATATAACTTTGATTCGTCAAATGACGCTTGAGGAAAAAGCGGCCTTTCTCACGGGAAAAAGTGTGTGGGAAACACGCGGATA
>CAMJRV010000116.1 GCA_946408315.1 uncultured Bacillota bacterium
TTACTTAGTATACCCGGTTTGTCCTTATGTGTCAACCCTTATTTTTTTAATTTTACCATTTTTTAATTTTGGCTCCAAGGGTGGGGCTCGAACCCACAACCTATCGGTTAACAGCCGAGTGCTCCACCATTGAGCTACCTTGGAATACCAATCCATCATCACTGACGGCAAGATTTATTATATATCAATTCGGACAGTGATGTCAAGCATTATTGTGACCGAATTATATATATTTTATGAGGAATTTTGGTTATTTTCCGAAACCGGGCAGGAATCAACGTTTCCAGCTCCATCGTCACGCTTCGGTGACCTTGCCGAACCGTTATTTTTCAACGTCGGAATGAAGCGCTTCGCGAAGGTCCCCTTTCCTCTTCCTTTAATATAAAAGAGTCCTACGACGGAAAAGACAAGGGCTCCGATAAAGTTGACGAAGAGGTCCGACATGGTATCCTTCAGACCGATGTCGATATACCCGATCCAGGGTTCTCCGTTGATGACCACGCTTTCGATCGGCACGGTTACCGGCACGTTGATTCCCTGTGGATTCAGCATGACGGAACTGATGCTGGAAATCAGGCGGTCTTTCTGCATGTCCATGGAAAAACACGTGTCCATGAAGTATTCAAAGAATTCCCAGAGAACGCCGATCGTCATAGAAAAGCAAAAGGACACCATCGCCACAAAGATCGGAGACAGGGTAATATGGAATTTTTCACTCCGGTTCAGGATGTCGATCAGAGAAAATCCGATGGCTGCGCATAAGAATCCGTTCAACGTATGCAGCATATCATCCCACCGATCGTACATCAGGTAATATTGCCTGATCTCTCCCAGTATCTCCGCCGAATAAATGAACAGCAGCATGATGATTTCCAGCGTATTGGGGAGAGAAATATTCAGTCTTTTCTCGATGAAGGAAGGAACCAGAAAGAGAACCAGAGTAAGGACACATAAAAACACGTCGTTGTAGTTGTGGTTATAAGCCTGTGCGATCATGGTCCCTATCACCGAAAGTCTGAGAACGAAATAAACGGCGAACTTCCCCTTATTTGCTCTGACTTCTTCTTTGCTGGGCAGGATGTTTCTTTTTTCTTTCATGTCTTCCTCGTGTCAAGAATACCCCCGTCGGCAAAGTGCAATCACTGTACCTTGCCGACGGGGGCGCTTTATGCTGCTATACCTGCTCGGCTCCCGCCCGGAACGCTTTGATGTTGATCTCCTCAAAGCCTTTCTTGACGTTAGCCCTGATAACTTCTTCCCAGTCGATCCCCGGAATATCCATCGCCTTGATAAGCGCGCCGAGAAGCACGATATTCATGGTCTTGGAATTGCCCAGCTCCGCCGCGATATCTCCCGCCTTGAACACGGAAATCCGCGCCTTATGTACCAGTTCGTCAAGAATTCCTTCCGGATATTTTGCAATTCCCTGCTGAATCGGTACGGAAGGAATCTCAAAGTCGTTGATTACCATTCTGCCGTCCTTTTTCAGATATTCAATCCAGCGCAGCGCTTCCATCTTCTCAAATGCGACGATGACGTCGGCCTCTCCCTTTCCAACAATGGGAGAATAAACTTTCTCGCCGAAACGGATCTGGGTGCTGACGTTTCCGCCTCTCTGGGACATTCCGTGGATTTCCGACATCTTAACGTCGTAGCCGGCCTGGGAAAGTCCTTCGGATAAAATTTTGCTTGCCAGGATCGTTCCCTGTCCTCCGACGCCTACAAGAAGGATATTTTTCACTTCACTCATCTTATTTCACCTCCTGGATAGCATCAAACGGGCAGACCTGTCTGCAGACGGAACATCCGGTGCACGCTTCCTTATCGATGGTAATCTGGGCGCCGGAGAAAATAGCGGGACATCCCGTCTTGACGCAAGCCTTACACTTTCTGCACTTCTCCTGATCGATCTCACACCATTTCCGGCTGAGGTCAAATTCTTCCTTGTCCTTGTCGCTGAATTTTTTCAGGATGCACGGCCATTTTGCAATGATAACCGTCGGTTCGTCCTTGGAAAGGGCATCCGTCAGCGCGGCATCCGTCTCTTTCAGGTCAAGGGGATTGACGATATAAATGTTGTCGCCTTTTACTCCGATAGCTTTGCAGAGCATCGGGATATCTACCTCAGTGGCCGGATCACCCATGAGGGTAAAGCCGGTTCCCGGATTTTCCTGATGTCCTGTCATGCCCGTAATCCTGTTGTCCAGAATGACGGAAACGCAGTTGCTCTTATTATAGACCACATCCATCAGGCTGTTGATCCCTGTATGGAAGAAGGTCGAATCTCCGATGACAGCGACTACCTTTAAATCGGAGCCGTTCTTTTTCAAAGCCTGGGCTGCTCCGTGACCGGCGCTGATGCTCCCGCCCATACAGATACATGTGTCCATGGCGGAAAGCGGCGCTGCGGACCCCAAAGTGTAACAGCCGATGTCTCCCGTAATGATAATGTCGCGCTTCTTTCTGAGGGAATAGAAAAATCCTCTGTGGGGACATCCGGCGCAGAGTGTCGGCGGTCTTACGACGGCTTCTTTCTCTGCCGTTACGGTCTCTGTTGAAATTCCGAAAACAGCCTTCCTGACGATATCCGTATTCAATTCGTCCATCTCCGGTATGATTTCCTTGCCGATACATTCGATCCCTGCCATTTTAAGATGGTTTTCGATATAAGGGTCCATCTCCTCGATGACGTAAAGCTTCTCAACCTTGGAAGCAAACTCCCGGATCGCCTCCATCGGCATCGGGAACGTCATGCCCAGCTTCAGATATGACGCATCTTCTCCAAAGACCTCTCTTGCGTACTGATAAGCGACGCCGGAGCTGATTACGCCTATCTTTGTTCCATTATATTCCGCCGCATTGATGGCAGCGGTATTGGAATACTCCTCCATCGCCTTCAGGCGGTCGATGAGCTTTCTTCTCATCACCTTGCCGTTGGCGGGAGTCGCAACATATTTATTGATTTTCTTTTCGT
Organism: uncultured Bacillota bacterium; assembly: GCA_946408315.1. GTDB lineage: Bacteria > Bacillota > Clostridia > Peptostreptococcales > Anaerovoracaceae > Anoxybacterium. Next base: position 2,975 of record CAMJRV010000116.1, read on the forward strand.
AGGGGACCAAAGTCTTTTCCACGCGGTCCGCAAGCTCGACCAGGCTCTTGCTGTGGCAGATTCTGGTGGTCATGCGCAGCATCACAGGCGTATCAAACTGCTCGCTCAGTTCGAGGCCCAGCTTCATAAAGTCCTTCGCCTCCTGGCTGTTGGAAGGCTCCAACATCAGCACCCGGGCCGCAGTGGCATAATTTCTGTTGTCCTGCTCATTCTGGGAACTGTGCATTCCCGGATCATCCGCCGAAACCAGCACGAAGCCTCCCGTAACCCCCGTATAGGCAAAAGTAAACAGCGGGTCCGCGGCGACGTTGACGCCCACGTGCTTCATGGCAGCCATAGAACGGGCGCCCGCGATGGAAGCCCCAATGGCGGCCTCCAGAGCAACCTTTTCATTCGGCGCCCACTCGCAGTAGATATCCTCCTTGTATTGTACGATATTCTCAAGAATTTCCGTACTCGGCGTGCCCGGATAAGCCGAGGCAAAGGTCAGCCCCGCCTCATAAGCGCCGCGGGCAACGGCTTCGTTTCCGGTCATCAATTGTCTCATCATTTCCTCCTTTGCTTGTTAATTTTTCAAAATACTTTGTCACTGGTTCGCTCCCAGTCGCTTACGTATGTCTATATACGCGCGCTCCTGCTCGTTCGCCGTTTCGTGTCTTTCGAAAAATTTCCTGCGCAATCTTATTTATTAACCTTATGTCCGCCAGATCGGATCAGCTCCGCTTTCTTCCTGTATTTCGTCTCATTTTCCTGGTCCTTGCTCTCGGCGTAAATCTCGGCAAGCTCTTCCATGGACTCCACATGAGACGGGTTGATTCCAAGCACTCTCTTGAAGCTCGCCATCGCGTCCTTTCGGTTTCCCAATCTGGTGTAGGCGACGCCGAGATAGTAGGACATGGGCCACCAATCCTTAAATCTCGTCTCCAGATAAGGCTCCAGGATATCGATTCCCAGCTCGTATCTGCCGGAAAGCACCGCATTGCAGCCTTCTTCGATCTTGACCGGCTCCGTCATCTGCTGCAGCCTGCTCCTGACCTCCTTGCTGTCCTTCGGGTTTCTGGACAGCTTCAGAAACTGCTCCCAGGCCAGCTTGGCCTTGATATACAGCCCCATGTTCAGGTAGCAATATCCGAGATAATAGTAGGCCAGCCCGTAGCGGGGATGGAACACGGTCAGCAGTTCAAAGAACTCGATGGATTCCGCCTTGAAGCGTCCGATATATTCTTCATTGTTGCTGGCCAGATAAAGCTCCCGGCACACTCTCGCGTAGCTGTACATGGCGTGAATGCTCGTCGGATTGATGCAGAGGGCTGCCCGGAAATGGATGGCTGCGTTGTCGTAATCCTTCGCTTCCGCCGCGTCTCTTCCTTCCCTGACCAGTCCGTTGAGAATCTTCGCATTGGAAAACCGCTTCATGAATTCCAGATAGCTTTCCATATGTTCAAACTTGGGATCGATCCCCATGATCCAGGAGATATTCTCCGCAATGTGGTTCATCTTGAGTCCGTCTCCGCCCTTAAAGGATTCCAGATCCTGCTTTCTGAGGGGAATCGGAACCCCCTTCATGAAATCAAATCCGGTTCTCTTGATGAAGTCGTCGCTGAATTCGTCGAATACGAAATTTTTGGTGTACTTCTTGAAGTATTTGCCGACTCTGTCCGGACGTTCCTTGATATCATATTCTTCCGGCTTTTTCTCCAGCAGTTCAGCCTTCTCTTCTCTTTTCTTCAGTAATGGCGCCATCTTTTCACCTACAGGATTTCCCATCCCTTTCTCTCAAATTTTTTGATCGCCTCAGGATTCAAGGTATCTCGCATATCCAAAAGAAGCAGTTCCCTGACGATATCTCTTACGTTTGGTATGAATCGTTCCTTCCAGCCTGCATAAAGCAGGAAGATACGGTATAAATCTTCTTTCTTATGGGATCGGTGCTGAAAGCCTTTCAAATAATAGTAGTCGGCCAGCTCTTCATAAAAATCAAAGGGTGTTCCCGCCAGGTTTGCAGCGGCAAAATCAAGGGTCCTCTGAAAACCCTTCCGATTATGGTACAGGTCCAGAACGTTCTCGATCCGCTTCAGCCGAACCAGGGCCAGCGACGACAGATATTTGCTCGAAATGATCTCATACGGCGCCTGGCTCCGGTAGACGTAACCATGCTCTTCGATCTGATTCCGGATAGGCGCGCCCTTAATGAGCTTGAGGAAGCCCAGCTGAAGGTTATGCCCCCCTAGAGAATACACATCGTTGAAGGACTTTCGGAAGGATTCGTAATCCTCGTAAGGCAGCCCGGCAATCAGATCCAGATGAATATGGATATTTTCCATTTCGACCAGCCGTTTCACGTTTTCGGCAAGCTTGGAAAAGTCCGACGTCCTGCTGCAGGCATGAAGCGCTTCCTCGTTTGTCGACTGCACCCCGATCTCAAATTGAAACAGACCGGGCCTTGCCGTACCGAGCAGCTTCAGCAGCTCTTCCTCCAGCAGATCTCCGCAGAGCTCAAAATGAAAGTTCGTCTCCCCGTTATCGCTGACGATCAGATACTGCATGATCTCATAGCACCTTCGCCTGTCCCAGTTGAAGGTCCTGTCGATAAACTTTACCTGCTTGACCTTTTTATAGATAAAATAGCTCAGATCCGATTTTACCCGGTCCATGGAAAGGGTCCTTACCCGGCGTTCCACAGAGGACAGGCAATAGCTGCACTGAAACGGGCAGCCCCGGGAGGACTCGTAATACATGACCTTATCCTCTTCGCACACCAGATTCAAGTATGGAAAGGGAATGGACTCGAAATGCAGCGGAGAGGCGATCGGATTCACGTAGAGCTTGCCGTCAAGCCGGTACGTCAAGCCTCTGATCTTTTCAAACTCACCGGTATCGGCAATCAGAGCCTCCGCCAATTCGGCAAAGGGAGCTTCTCCCTCGCCGGAAATGATGAAGTCGATATATTTATGCCGGCTCATAAACGGAATCGTGTCATAGCTGACTTCGGGACCCCCCAGAAGAATTTTCAGCTCCGGCCTCGCCTTTTTCAGATTCTCGGCCAGATAAAGGGTTTTGTCCACATTCCAGATATAACAGGAAAATCCGATAGCGTCGTAATTTTTTCTTAAAAGCTCCGTAAAGACGTAGTCCTCTTCGTTATTGATGGTAAATTCCAGGATATCGATGGAGTTTCTGCTCTTCTCCGCGCTCGCATAAAGGTACTTCAAGGCGAGGTTGGAATGCACATATTTGGAATTCAGCGTCGTAAGCAAAATCTTCATATCCTGTCTCCGGGTTTTTCAGTTTACAGCATGCGGAACCTGTCATCTTTCAGCAGGTCGGCATCGTTCATCGCAGCGCGCAGCTGAGCCAGCATCCGTTCCTTATCCTGAGGCAGGTCGCCTTTCAGAGATACGTAGTTGGACGCGTGGTTGCTGCGGAAAACACAAGTCTTATTTACGTTAATATGGTTCAGAAGGAGCTCCGTCTCCCGGAGCACTTCCATCGGCGAAAGAAGCTGGAACCGCCCTTCCCTGATATCCTGGTGCAATTTCGCACCGGGCTCCGTGATGAGGGTCAAAAGCCCCACATACGAGGGTTCCATCTCGCTGATCATCGTTCCCGATTCCACAGCATGGTCCTCCCAGCCGTCCTTGCCCGCCAGACCGGAGATAAACGTCACCGAAGCGGGAATCCCGCAAGCTTCGATCCGTTTTACCGATTCGATGATCTCGGCCCTCGTAGCTCCCTTCTTGATGTCCCGGAGCACTTTGTCGCTCCCGGATTCGGCTCCGATATAGATGATGCCGATGCCGTGATCCCTCAGTTCGGAAAGCTCCTCCGGGGATTTTCTCAGCACATCCTGGGGAGAACCGTAAATCCCCACTCTCTCACATTCGGGAAAGAGCTCTTTGATATAATCCAGGATCACAAGCAGATCCTTATTCTGCAAAACCAGGGCGTCTCCGTCTGCGAGAAAGATCCTGCCGACCCGTCTGTAATGCTGACGGGCCGAATCGAGATCCTCTAAGACCTCGTTCACCTTTCTCACGCGGAACCGCTTATCCTTAAACATGCTGCAGAAGGTGCATTTGTTATGGGCGCACCCGATCGTAACCTGGACGATGAGGCTGTACGCCTCGCTGGGCGGTCTGTAAACGCTGCCTTCATATCTCATTTTGTTACATCCTTTCCGGCGCTTCCATTCCGAGCAGTTTCAGGCCGTTCTGGAT
>CAMJRV010000117.1 GCA_946408315.1 uncultured Bacillota bacterium
CCCTGAAGCAGATCGATCCGAGGCTCAATATGCCGGTCAAATCCGCATTCTTTGCCATCGCGATCAGTCTCGTATGGTGGGTGATCCACTATCTGCAGAACAAGTACAGCCTGCTGGTCAACGGGGATATCGCGGAAATCGCCATCGCCATGAGCTATCTGCTGTATATCATATTGTATTATCAGGTATTCCGCCTCTGGAGAGAGGGAAAGATCAAGGGCGCCTGGTCCGGAGTCGTCTTCCCGATTTTCGCCACCATTGGCTCTCTGTTCGTTCTGCTCGGAGGTCTGGCGAACCCGCAGTTCCTGATCTTCGTGATCATCTGCATGATCGCCATCGTCGGCGGACTGCTCTACGGAAAGAACGCGAAAGAGGATGTGGAATCCTAATAAATTGTAAAGACATAAGAAAACGCCATGCGACACATGGCGTTTTTTTCTAGGCTCTCTGCTCGAGATATTGGAACAGGCCCTGGGTAAGGTAATTGCCGGTATTCTCGGACTGATCCAGCAGCCTGCTGAAAATGTCGATATTTCTGGTATAATCCTGTGACAGAAACGTGGTGGATTCATCGATCGTACTGCGAAGATTGCCGTACAACCTGGTTCTCCAATCTTCCTCATCCCAGTAATCAGGGAGGATGGAAGCGATGGCGGCCGCCCGCTCGTCGGCGTTTTGATATAAAAGCTGGGTAACTCTGTTCATTTCGTCGACGTTGTCTTCTATTTGAGCGGTGATCAGCTCTTCGATCAGGCTGATATAGGTTTGAAAAAGCTGAAGATAATCTTCCGGAACCCTTTCTCCGAAGATATGTCTCATCGCCTCCACAAATTCAGTGGCCACCTGGCGCAGGCGGGCCAGAGTTTCATCGGGATTGCCGATTCCCAGATATCTGCTCAGCATATAGTACCGGACCCATGTCACAAGGTCATACCATACCATTCTCACCCGATAAATATCGTTCATCTCTTCATATGTAATGCAATGGATGCCGGGCGGCAGCGGGAAAGGATTTGGAATACCCGATGTAAGATAGTCATACAGGCCGTCGGCCAAAACGTCTCCAAGCCTGTCGGCACTGGCCAGCAGGAGGTTGAATATGTCGATATCTTTTGTGTAATCGTGGGATGCCAGCGTATTGGCCTCTTCCAGCGTGTATCGGAGATAAGTCGCAAGCGGGTTTTCCATCTCTGTTTCGGTCCATCTCCAGTATGGATTGATCGAGATCAGAAAGTTTTCCCTCTCTTCGGCATTCTGGTACAAGAGCGCGAGATTCGACTCCATACCGGCCGTATCTCCCGCGATCTGAGCGGAGATAAGATCGCGAAGAGCGATCACAAACTGGCTCAGCAGTTGACTGTATTTTTCCGCATTTTCACGGCCTATGATGATCGACATCTTGTTTCCGATATCCAGCGATTCATAATACAGGCGGCCGAACAGCTCGTCGGAAGTCGACATCCCTAAATATCTGCTGATCATATATGCTCTGGTCCAGGTCGCCAATCTTCTATATAGTGTTCGCGCATTGAAGATCAGGTTCATCTGGCTGTACGTGATGCATTGCGGATCAATTCTGTTTGCCGTTATCGTATCAACTTTGCCTGCCGTCATATCAACTCTCCTTCTGGTACTAGCTCGCCCAATTTTGTAGATTCCTACTGCGATGATATTCAATATATTTGCCCGATGTTCGATATGATACAAATATTGAGATAATTTTTAGATCCCGGCACATACCGGCAGATGCCGGGCCGCCGAGCCCAGGGGGAGAGGGGCGGTCTTGCCAGACGCGAAAGGAAGCCGTATAATAATTTCAGGAAGATATAGAAGGTCGGAGAAAGGGATAGCATATGAGAGAATTAAAACTGGCGATACTGGGGTTCGGCAATGCCGGACGCGCTTTTGCAAAACTGCTGCTGGAAAAAGGAGAAGAAATCAGAACCGTTTACGGCTGTGACGTAAAAGCTGCGGCTATCGCCACAGGCAGCAGAGGCAGTCTTGTCAACGAAGAAGGCCTCGATCTTGCGAAAGCGCTTCGGGATGTGGAAGAGCGCGGGCGCTTCGATGAGGGCGACGCCGATTTTTCAAGGCTGACTTCCATGGAAATCGCAGGATGGGTTGCGTATGACGTACTCGTGGAACTGACGCCTCTCGCTATCTTTTCAGGACAGCCGGCCATCGATCATATAAAAACCGCTCTGTCCCGAAAGAAGCATGCGATCACCGCCAATAAGGGGCCTATCGCCTGGGCGTTTTCCGAGCTGCGGGCAATGGCCCGGGAGCAGGGAGTCGGGTTTTATTTTGAAACGACGGTTATGGACGGCACGCCGGTTTTCAATCTGGTGGACGAGACGCTCCGGATGTGCAAGGTGACCGAGGTGAAGGGCATCCTGAATTCCACGACGAATTTCATCCTGGAAGAGCTGGCTTGCGGCAAGGATTACGACGAGGTGATCCGGGAAGGAAAGGCGCGGGGCTTTGTGGAAGCGGACCCGTCCCTTGATATCGAAGGCTGGGATGCCGCCGCGAAGACTGCGGCACTGATCAACGTGCTCATGGGCGCCGGTATCACGCCGAAGGAGATCGACCGAAAGGGAATCGAGGACATCACCAGGGACCAGATCGAGGAGGCAGCCGCCCGGGGCAATGTGATCAAGCTGATCTGCTACGGCGGGATAGAGGCTGGGAAGGTGATCGGAAGGGTGCGACCGGAGGAAATCAGTAAAAGCGATCTCTTAGCAAGCATCGCCGGGACGTCCTCCATCGTTACCATAACAACCGATCTGATGGGGACCATCTCTGTGGTCGAAGAGGACCCCGGAATAGAGCAGACCGGCTACGGTGTGTTCAGTGATCTGCTCCGGCTCATCTGCAAAACTCATTGCGAATAAAGAGCGGAACTGGTAAAATAATGATAGTGGGATGGAATAATTTTGGGAGGCAGTACCTTCATGAAAAATGCGAAATATAAAGGCGACCTGTACGTTCACAGGCCGATAAAAGATTTAAAGGAAATGGTCAATACCAGCGCGGAAATTTACGGGGACCGGAATGCGTTTCTGGTGAAAAACGCCCCGGGCGGGGAATATATCCCGGTCAAATTCAGCCGGCTGAAAACAGATATCGATGAGCTGGGAACCGCCTTCATGGATCTCGGGCTCACAGGAAAGAAGATCGCCGTCATCGGAGAAAACCGCTACGAATGGGTCGTTACCTACCTGGCTGTCGTAAACGGCGTCGGCGTTATCGTGCCCCTTGACCGGGAGCTTCCGGCCGAAGAGGTGCATCATCTGCTGAAGCGTTCCGAAGTCAGTGCCGTCGTCTATTCCAGTAAGGTTGGCACCGTTGTGGAGGAAGCGATTCAGGGAGTCGAAAGCATCGAATTCGTCATCAGCATGGACGCCCTTGAACATATTGACAACAGGCTTTCGCTGAAAAAGCTTCAGCGCGCGGGGAGGCGGCTCCTACTGGAAGAAAAGCGCTTCTTTTTAGACGCCGAGATCGACCGGGAAGCCATGTGCTCTCTGCTGTTCACTTCGGGAACGACAGGGATGGCCAAAGGCGTCATGCTTTCCCACAAAAATCTCACCGCCAATGTTTACAACATGTCCAAATACGTCGACGTTTCCAACAACTGGACCGGCCTGTCCGTACTTCCGATGCATCATACCTACGAGCTGACCTGTCACGTGTTCACCTGCATCTATCAGGGCTGTTGCGTCGCGATCTGCGAAGGCCTGAAATATATCGTAAAAAATATGGCGGAGTCCCGGGCTACCGTCATGCTGGGCGTTCCGCTCATCTTTGAATCCATGCACAAAAAGGTCTGGAAGCAGGCCGAGGCCAGCGGAAAGGCCGACAAGATGCGGGCGGCGATCCAGCTTTCCAAAACCCTGGGGAAATTCAATATCAAGTCCACGAAAAAACTGTTCAAATCGGTGCATCAGGCCATGGGGGGACATATGCAGATGTTCATCTCAGGAGCTGCCGCTATCGATCCGGTGGTGATCGAGGATTTCAACGCCATGGGTATCACCATGTTCCAGGGCTACGGTATGACGGAAAACTCCCCCATCATCGCAGTGAACAAGGACCGGTATTACAAAGCCGCTTCCGTGGGGCTTCCTATGCCGGGCACGGAAGTGCAGATCATCGATCAGGATGAGAACGGTATCGGCGAGATCATCTGCAAGGGCGATTCGGTCATGCTGGGATACTATGACAACCCCGAAGAGACGGCAAAGGTTCTGGTAGACGGCTGGCTGCACACAGGAGATTACGGGTATTTTGACAAGGATGGCTTTCTCTATATTTCCGGCAGGAAGAAGAACGTCATCGTGACGAAGAACGGGAAGAACATCTTCCCGGAAGAAGTGGAATTCTATCTGAATAAGAGCGATTATATCAGCGAGGTCGTCGTGTGGGGCCTTGAGGACGAAAAGACGGGAGATACCGTCGTACAGGCGGAAATCTTCCCCGACTATCCCGCCCTCGAAGCGAAATTCGGAAAGGTTTCCGAGGAGGAGATCTCGCGCATCCTGAAAAAGGAGATCGATGAGATCAACGAGCATATGCCGCTTTACAAACGGGTAAAGCGCTTTGAAATCCGCGCCGAAGAGTTTGAAAAGACGACGACGAAAAAAATAAAGCGGTTCGCCGCAAAGCATAGTTGAGGAGGTAGGGAAATGGAGGACATCCAATATAAGGAAGTCAAGGAAAAGGAAATGGAATATGCGCGGAAGCGGGTGGAAGACGTTCAAAACAGCAAGGATAAGTACGTCATGTACCGCGATATCCGGCCGATCGTCGACTTGAAGCATATGATAGAGACCAGTGTGGAACTGTACGCCGATAACATCGCTTTCCATGTGAAAGACAAGGTGGGGGCACCTTACAGGGGAATTACCTACCGGGATGCGAAGGCCGACATGGACGCGCTGGGAACCGCTTTGATTTCCATGGGGCTCTCGGGCAAAAGCATCTCCGTCATCGGGGACAACCGGTATGAATGGGCCATCTCCTACCTCGCCGCCGTCTGCGGAACCGGAATCGTAGTGCCGCTGGACAAAGAGCTGGGAGCCTCCGAGCTGGAACAGCTCATTAAAGAAGCTGAAGTGGAATGCATCATTTATTCAAAGAAATATGAAGCCGTCTTCCAGGAGATGAAAGCGAGAGGCGAGACAAATCTGAAGTTCCTGATCAATATGGATATGGAAGTCAGTAATGAGAACGTGCTCTCCTGGAGAGAACTCGTCGAAGCGGGAAAGGTTCTCGTCGAAAAAGGAAACCGGGAGTTTCTGGACGCCCAGATCGAGCGGGATACGATGAGCATTATCCTTTTCACGTCGGGGACCACGGGGATCGCCAAGGGCGTTATGCTTTCCCACGGCAACATCGTGGAAGATCTGATGGCCTCGCCGACGCTGCTGCGGGTCGTGCCGGAGGACGTGTTCTTCTCCGTGCTTCCGATCCACCACACCTACGAATGCACCTGCGGCTTTCTGATGCCGCTGTACCGCGGAGCTTCGGTCGCCTATTGCGAAGGGCTGAAATATATCGTAAAAAATCTGTCGGAAGCCAGACCTACCATCTTTCTGGGCGTACCGCTGATCTTTGAAAGCTTATATAAAAAGATCTGGCAGAACGCCAAAAAGTCGGGGAAGGCGGCCACTCTGAAAAGGGTCATCGCAATCAATAGAATAACGAAGAAAATCGGCATCGATCTTGCTCCGATCTTCTTTAAACAAATTCAGGCGCTGTTCGGCGGGAGGATGAAGGTCCTGATCTGCGGCGGCGCGGCCATTGACCCCAATATTCTGCAGGGAATCCGGGATTTCGGCGTCAACGCGGTCCAGGGCTACGGTCTGACGGAATGCGCCCCGATCTGCGCCCTGAATCCCGACAAATATCCGAAAAACGACGCGGCCGGCTATCCGCCTCCGGGATTTGATCTGAAGATCCACGAGCCCGATCCTCAAACCGGTATCGGTGAGATCTGCGCCAGCGGCGGGAATATTATGCTGGGATACTGCAAGAACCCCGAGGCGACGGCGGAGGTCCTCAGAGACGGCTGGTTCCATACGGGCGATCTGGGTTATCTGGATAAGGATCGCTACGTTCATATTACGGGCAGGATCAAAAATGTAATCATAACGAAGAACGGAAAGAATGTTTATCCGGAGGAAATTGAGAATTACCTCGGAAGGATTTCCTATATAGAGGAATGCCTCGTTTGGGGAAAGGACAGCGAGGAGACCGGTGAGACCCTTATCTTTGCAAGCATCAGAGCCGACTATGAGGAAGTGAAGGAGGCTTTGGGAGAAACCTATTCCGACGGGGATGTGGAGGCTCTCATCTGGAAGGAAATCGACGCGCTGAACCAGCAGCTTCCGTTCTTCCAGAGGATTCGGAAAATCGACATCCGAAAGGAAGAGTTTGAAAAGACCACCGGCAAGAAAATCAAGCGGTTTGTCGACGCCAACAAGGGCGGCGGCTCCGAAGCGTAAGCGGGTATCAATACAAACAGGTATCGATAAATTTATTTAATCAAGAGGAGACGGAAAAAATGAGCAATTCTGAAGCAAGGTATCCTATGGTGGAACTGGATCTCACAAAATTCAGGAACAACATCGATCAGGCTGTAAAGCGCTGCGGCGATTTGGGAATCGGCCTCGCAGGAGTAATCAAGGGCTTTACCGGAATTCCGGAAGGTGCAAAGCAATTCGCGGAGGCAGGCGCAGACTTTATCGCGTCCTCCCGTCTGGAGCAGATTCAGGGCTGTATTGACTACGGTATCAAAGCAACCTACATGCTGATCCGCGTTCCCATGCTCAGCGAGATTGAAGAGGCGGTCAGAATCACCGACATCAGCCTGAACAGCGAGGTGGAGGTTCTGAAAGCCCTGAACAAAGAGGCGCTGAAGCAGGGGAAGGTTCACAAGGTAATCCTTATGATCGATCTGGGCGATCTTCGCGAAGGCTTCTGGGATAAAAAGGAGCTTCTCGATGCAGCCCTCATGGTAGAGCGGGAGTGCGACGGACTTTATCTGGCGGGAGTCGGTACGAATCTGGGCTGTTACGGGTCCATTCTGGCGACCCCGGAAAAGATGAACGAGCTGATCGCCGCCGCGGAAATGATCG
>CAMJRV010000118.1 GCA_946408315.1 uncultured Bacillota bacterium
GAGATATTTTTCAGAAAACTATAGAATCAACTTGTAATCTTAAAGCTGATCGCAGACCCCAAGTTTAGGAGGTGTTTTCAAATGGAATTTAAATTAACAGCGGATTTGGTTTTCACCGGAGGACCGGTCATCACCGTGGATCAGACGAACTCCATTCATTCCGGCCTGGCGGTAAAAGGAAATAGGATCCTGTTTGTCGGCGACGAAGACGATGCCAGAAAGCTCATCGGGAGCGAGACGACCGTCATCGACCTTGCGGGAAGGAGCCTCATCCCCGGCTTTATCGATTCCCACCTGCATACGGGCGTCATGGGAGCAAACGCCCTGGCCATCGACTGCCGCTCTCCCGGCGTCTCTTCCATCGAGGATATCAAGAGGCTCATCGCGGAGCGGGCCAAGGTCACGCCCAAGGGCGAATGGATTCGCGGCTGGGGCTACGACCATTCCAAGCTGGCGGAGAAAAGACACCCCAACAGATGGGATCTGGATGAAGCCGCGCCGGACCACCCGGTGATCCTGACCCGCGTATGCGCCCATATCTCCGCCCACAACAGCAGGAGTCTGGAGATCGCCGGGATCACCGACGAAAGCGAAGCGCCGGCGGGCGGCGTATATATGCGGGAAAACGGACATGTGAACGGAGTCATGCTGGAAAACGCCCACATGCAGGCCATGAAGGTATCCATGCTCTCCCATCAGGAGCTGCTCAATGCCATGGAGGTCGCGAGCGGCATGCTGGTCCGGGAAGGGATCACCTCCCTGCACGATTCCGGCGGCTACGGCTTTGTCCAGATGGGGGCTTTTCAGGACGCGGTAGCCAAAGGACTGCTCAAGGTCCGCATCTACTCCATGATCTTTTCCTTTGTGGAGAATCTGGACTTCAATAACACCTATCTGCACATCGGTCTTCACACGGGTTTCGGCAGCGAGCGCTTTAAAATCGGTCCCAGCAAGCTGATGATCGACGGCAGCAGCAGCGGTCCCACCGCCGCCACACTGGAAGAGTACGCCAGCAATCCCGGGAATCACGGAATTTTGAGCATGAAACCGGAGGACGTCGATGAATTTGTCCTGCGGGCCCACAAGGCAGGATATCAGGTCACCTCCCACGCCGTCGGCGATAAAGCGGTGACCGTGATTACGGACGCCATCGAAAAAGCGATGGAAGCATATCCGAGGGAAGACTGCAGGCATAGAATCGAACACTGCGCCATGATAAACGACAAGCTCTTAGACAAGATCCAGCGTTTGAGCATCGTGCCGATTTTAAATCCCATCTTCCTCTATGAGTTCGGCGACGGCTACATGGTCAACTACGGAAAGGAACGGGCCTACCGGATGTTTGCGGCCAAGAGCTTCCTTGACAGAGGGGTTCTCGCCGCCGGGAGCAGCGACTGCCCGATCACGTTCTCCAATCCCATCTTGAATATGCACATTGCCTGCAACCGGACGACACAGACGGGTCAGGTGATCAACGAAAAAGAGTGCGTCAGCGTGATGGACGCGCTCCGGATGTTTACTTATAACGGCGCCTACGCCAGCTTCGACGAAAAGATCAAGGGGACCCTGGAAGCGGGAAAGCTGGCCGACCTGGTGGTCCTTTCCCAGGACCTGACGAAGGTAAAGCCGGAAAACCTGAAGGACGTCGCCGTGGATATGACGTTCATCGACGGCGAGAAAGTTTATGAGAGGCAATAGAATGGAACAGATGAATCGCATAAAAGAACTGTCGGAGGAGCTTTTCCCACAAATGCTGGATTTCTGCCAGCGGATTGTCCGGATTCCCTCCGAGCCGGGCAAGGAAGAGTCTGTTGCAAAGGTCTATCTGGCAGAACTTGAAGCGCTGGGATATGATAAGATCTTCACCGATCCCTGGGGCAATGTGTCAGGGATCATAGAAGGAACGGAAACCGGCCCCGCGATCCTCTACAACGGCCACATGGACGCTGTGCCTGCCGGAGATCCTTCCTTATGGGAAGGCGGGGACCCTTACAGCGGTGAAATCAAAGACAGCCTCATGTACGAGAAGGAGCTGCAGCGCGAGGAGAAAACCCGGGTTCTGTTCGGCCGGGGCTCTGCGGATCTGAAATGCGGCGCCGCCTCACAGATTTACGCGGGAGCCATCCTGCTCCGCCTGCGGAAGGAAGGATTTCCTGTAAAGGGACGCTTCATCACAAGTCAGGTCGTCCTGGAGGAAAACGGCGAGATGCTGGGGACATTAAAGCTGCTTGATCACTATGATGAAAAGAAGATCCAGGTGAACGCGATGGTGAGCTGTGAGCCCAGCAGTCTTCGCATCATCTTAGGGCACCGGGGAAGGATGGAGCTTCGGGTGACCGTTCACGGAAAGAGCTGTCACGGAAGCTCCCCGTGGCTCGGCGTAAACGCCGTGACAAAAGCGGCGAAGCTGATCCTGGAGATCGAAAAAACCGTTTGGTCCAACGGCCATGCGGACCCGGACCTGGGCAAGTCCGGAATCGCTCTGACCATCCTTGAGATAGAGCCCTGCGAGCTCTGTATCGTCCCGAATAAATGTACGATGATATACGATCGGCGCCTGGTTCCGGGGGAAACGGTGGAGAGCGCCATCGCAGAAGTGCAGGAGGTCATCGACCGCCTTGCCGCCGAGGATTCGGATTTTAAAGCAGAGGTCGGCTTAAACGCCAACCTGCGAAGATCTTTCACTGGTCAGGGAGCCTGGATCGAGAGCCGAAAGGAAGTCTGGAAAATCGACAGGGAAAACCCCTTCGTTCAAGCCTGCGCCAGAGGAATCGAGCGGGTCGGCAGTTCGGTGGAATATGGATATTGGGCTTACAGCACAGATATTCCGGCCCTCAGCGATCGGGGAATCCCGGTCATCGGGTATTCGGGAGCGCAGGAGTTCTGCATCCACACCACCGACGAAAAGGTCCGCCTGGATTACCTGAAGGAGAGCCTCGCGGGAAACGCGGCGATATTTTTAGAGGCCGCAGAGCTGGCAGAATCCCAATTCCACGGCTAATCGGAGCGGAATTCCCGGTCCATAAACCCAAGCCTCGATAAACAAGCACCGTCCCAAAAGGAACGGTGCTGTTTTCTTGAATAGCAAATGGCACTTGGCTATAGAACGTTTTTAATTATACATATTCACCTTATGATAGAAATCAGAATACTGCTGCTTCAGCTGTGTCATCAGTTTTTCCGGCCTTGGCTTCGTCACAGAGGACACGATGACGAATACGGCCAGGTTACAGATGAGTGCAAACAGGGCTCCCCCTCCGGAAATAAAGGGTCCGGGAGCCTTTATGGGGCTGAAGGTAAAGAGCACTAATAACCCCAGGCCAACCGCCATTCCCGAGGCCGCGCCGGCAACGGTGGAACGTTTCCAGAACAGGGCGCCGCAGGTTGGAATCATGACCTGCGCGGTTCCTCCCAGGGCGACAAGTCCAATGGTGACTAAAAGTCCGGGTACGAAAAGAGCCATGATATAGGCGGCAGCCGAGAAGATCAAAAGCGCCCAGCGCCCGACCCAGATCAGCTTATGCTCCGTCAAATTTTTATTGATATACTTCCGATGAATATCCATCGTATAGACGGTGGACAGGGCAAGCACCTGGGCATTTGCCGTAGACATGGCCGCAGCAGCGCCGCACGCCATCAATACGGAACCCAATACGAACGGGGCGTGATTGAATAATACGGTCGGCAGGATATAGTCCGCATTGCCGTTGACCAGCTCCGCCACATCGGGATACAGGAGCTTCCCTGCGTTTCCGGTCAGCATGGATCCGATATAAGCTATGGCCGCCGCAGCCAGAAGGAAAGGCATGATATCAAAGGTTTTCGCTGACTTGACCGAATAGAAACGCGCCCAGAGCTGAGGCCCCATAAAGGAGCCGACCGGCGTGATGATAAACATGGCGAGCCAGTTCATCCACCTTCCTTCTGCCAGAGTCGTATGGCCGGGGAAGATCCGCTCCACCTGATGGAACATGGAGGCGGGTCCTCCCACCAGGCTCGCCACATAGAATCCGGCGAACACCATTCCGAAGAACAGCAGGACCCCATAGAAGATATCGCACCACGCAATCGCCCGGATACCGCCGGCCCATACATAGATAATAATGACCAGATAAAAGAGCATGGCGGCCAGTGCAAACGGAATCAGTTCGCCGGAAGCCACCTGAATCAGGTAAGCGCCGCCGGAAAGCTGAATCTGCAGATAGGGCACCGTGCAGACGATCAGAATGACGGCGACGAAGTTTCCGAGCTTTATCGAGCCGTACTGATGATTGAAAAAGTCGGTCGCTGTTACGTAGTTATTGAGTTTCCCCATATACCAGATCTTCTTTCCGACGCCGTAATACAGGACGCCGAAGAGAACATTCCACGCGATGGCCGTCCAGTACATAGGCCCCGTCGTGTAAAAATACCCGTTGGAACCCAGAAATGCAAATGCGCTCCACCAGGTGGCGGCGACAGAGAAAAATACGGCGATACCGCCCATCGCTCTCGACTGAATAAAGTAATCTTCAGCAGTTGATCTCGATTTGCTCCTCGCCGCAAAGCCGATGGCAAGCGGGAAAATCATAAAAAAGCCAATTACAAGGAGGGCAATCACATTCTGGCTCATACGTCGTCACCCCCCTGCTTCTTTTCATCCAGCACCGGCTCGCCCCAGTTCATGAGGTAGGCGATCAGAATTACGACTACCATATAAGCCCACATGATCAGGTTGAAGGCGTAGATGAATGGGAATCCAAATATGTATGGCTCCGACATGTTCTTGAAAAAGAGTACACCGGGAAACTCCATACACATGAAACCGATCAGGAGCAGAATCCAGATAAGCTTGGATTTCCCTGACATCTTGGCATCGTCTGGTCTCATAAGAACCTCCTTTCTTTCTTAAAAAAATTAAGAAATAGTAAATAGAATACGTATGCGACCATCATATCATGCCTAACTTAAAGAGCGGTTAATCAAACCTTAAAAGAAACTTAAATGTTCAAAAACACGCGAAAACTACAAAAGGCCGGATTTCCCGGGCCTTTTGTATGCATGTATTTATTTCTCAACTTTGCCGATATATTCGTCTTCGATTTCTTCCGGCTCCGCTTCAGCATCTACTTCATATTTTCCATGTTCGGAAACTTTGATATCGTTGAGCTCTTCCTCACCCGGAACGACTTCGCAAATCGTACCATCCAGATACTCGTCGATCTCTTTATCGTCGCCGCAAGGATTTTTTCTTACTTTTTCTTCTGTCATAATGTTCCCCTCCATACTTTCTAATTAGTTCTGCTATTGTAGATATTGTATACCCACCTCGGTGGAAGTATAACCATTTTTATTTCTGGGCCCAGGGCTTTTTTGACTCCTCGAATTCGTCTGCGATTTCCTGAGGAAGTCTCGTGCACAGGCTGACGATGACGATTACAGCCGCAGAAGCGATAAAGCCCGGTATGATCTCGTAAACGGCGAAGACTCCGCCGTGGGATTTCATGGAATACCATAACAGGTCCACCACGCCTCCTGTGATCATCCCGGCGACGGCGCCCTGCAGCGTGATTCTCTTCCAGAACAGGGAGAACAGCAGCAGCGGGCCGAAGGCGGCGCCGAATCCGCCCCATGCGCAGGCGACCAGGCCGAATACGGAGCTGTTTGCATCCAGCGCGAGCGCGATTGCGATCAGGGAGACGACCAGGACCGTAATCCTACTCACCCACACGATAGCGGTGCCTTCCGTACTCTTTTTAAACAGCAGGGCGTAAAGATCCCTGGATACGGAAGAAGCGGTGACCAAAAGCTGGGAGCTTGCCGTACTCATGATGGCAGCCAGAATCGCGGTCAGTAAAATTCCGGCAATGATATCAGGAAACATGGCGTCGATCATGGCCATATAGATCGTTTCCCCGTCGATCAGGTCAGGCATATAGGCCTTTCCGATCACGCCGATTGCTACGGCGGCGGTAAGGGTGATGATAACCCAGATCATCGCAATGATCCTTGACTTGCGGATCATATCGGGAGACTGAATCGCCATAAATCTCGTCAGGATGTGGGGCTGGCCGAAGTAGCCCAGTCCCCAGCCAAGGCCGGAAGCGAGAAGCATGGAATCGACAGCCCCGTTCTTCATCGGGAAAAACCCGAGGGATTCGGGAGTCAATTCTGCCAGTCTGGAACTCACTTCGCCGATCCCGCCCATTTCATACAGCGCCATGAAGGGAATCGCCATTAAAGCAAAGAACATAATCCCGCCCTGAATCGCATCGGTCCAGCATACGGCGGAAAATCCGCCCAGGGCCGTATAGGAAACGATGATCGCCGCGCCCACGATCAGACCGGTCACATAATTCAGTCCAAACACGGTGGAAAACAATTTTGCGGCCGCGGAAAACTGGGAAGACGTGTAGACCAGAAAAAAGATCATAATAAATACTGCCGACAGGATTCTGAGAATATGCTTCTTATCCTTGAACCGGTTTTCAAAAAAGTCCGGGATCGTAATGGAATCTCCCGATACCTCAGTATACTTCCGGAGACGCTTCGCAACGAAAAGCCAGTTCAGGTATGTACCGATGACCAGTCCGATGGCCGTCCAGATGGCTTCGGAAGTCCCCGCATATATCACATACGCTGTGCCGGGGAGTCCGATCAGCAGCCAGCCGCTCATATCTGACGCCTGGGCGGACAATGCGGTCAGCCAGCTTCCAAGGTTTCTCCCTCCCAGGAAATAATCGTTCAGGTCGCTCGTCTTACTGTAAAACTTGAATCCGATGGCGACCATAAGGGCTAAATAAATGATAAAAACGATTGCAATAGTAATCAATCAGCCTTCCTCCTTTTTATTTTTTCAGACAAGATATTAACAGCTTCTTCCGCGTCACTCGTGTCGATGACGCCGTTAAACCTCTTCATCACATCGTAATCCGCTACCGGCATGGACAGCTTGTCGCTCTCTCCGTCCCCCGCGTCGATGATCATCAGCTTCAGGTTCTGCATCACCGACTTATTGTTCTGGGTTACCGTCTCGACGGCTCTATCCTCGAGGCCCGCAAAGCGGAGCTGGTCGTAGGGACATTCATAGGTGTGGTGAAATCTTGCCGCCCCGTTTCTCATATTGAAAATACACGTGTGGATATACAG
>CAMJRV010000119.1 GCA_946408315.1 uncultured Bacillota bacterium
AAATAATTCGCAAAAACAGGTATAACAAATCAGCAAAAAGGCGATTCTTAAAAATAATCGCCTTTTTCTGTTTTTCCAATTGCAAAAATATTGCTTGACTACTTGATGCACGTATGATATTATAGTACATTGCCACGCGAAGTATTTTGTTTTCTATGCAAGGAGTGATGAATATGCCAGATCCCGTTAAAATAGGTAAAAAGACACGAATGAGCTACTCGAAGATAAATGAAGTAGCGGCAATGCCAAATCTTATCCAAATTCAGACCGAGTCATATAAATGGTTCATCGAAGAAGGCCTTCGGGAAGTCTTCGAGGATATCTCCCCGATTAAAGATTATGCAGGCAATTTAGTTTTAGAATTCATAGATTATTCTCTCAACGACAGCCCCAAATATGACCAGGAAGAATGTAAAGAACGCGACGTAACATATGCAGCTCCATTGAAGGTTAAAGTCAGACTTGTGAATAAGGAGACCGGCGAGGTCAAGGAACAGGAAGTCTTTATGGGAGACTTCCCGCTTATGACGGAAAAAGGAACCTTTATCTATAACGGCGCGGAAAGAGTCGTCGTTACGCAGCTGGTCCGTTCTCCCGGTCCTTATTACGGCGTTACCATTGATAAATCAAACAATAAGTTGTTCTCAACCACGATTATCCCAAACAGGGGAGCCTGGCTGGAGTACGAAACGGATTCCAATGAAATTATTTCCGTGCGTGTGGATCGTACCAGAAAGCAGCCTGTGACAACATTGCTCCGCGCCCTGGGGTTTGCAACAGACCAGGAGATTGTCGCGATCTTTGGCGAGGACGAGAGGCTGCGCAGAACGATCGAAAAAGACCCTACCAAAAATTATGAGGACGGATTGAAGGAAATCTATAAAAAGCTGAGGCCAGGAGAGCCGCCGACGGTGGAAAGTGCAAAATCTCTCCTTGATTCGCTGTTTTTTGATCCGAAGCGTTACGATTTAGCAAAAGTAGGAAGATATAAATATAATAAAAAACTGGGCCTTGGAAACCGTATTATCGGATGTGTTGCCTCTGAAGATATTATTGACCCGAACACGGGCGAAGTATTAGTGGAAAAGGATGCTAAAATTTCGAGAGAGGTCGGCTTCCAGGTGGAGAATGCCGGTGTGAAGCATGTCTTTGTGTACAGCAAAACCGAAGAAGGACATGTTGTAAAGGTCATCGGAAACAACTTTGTCAGCCTTGCCGACTATGTCGATTTCAACCTGGATGGGTTCAAGGTGGCCGACAAGGTATATTATCCCGTATTGAAAGAAATTCTGGAAAACCACGAGGGAGAGGCTGCCGTCAGAGAAGCGCTGCTTCAGAACAAGACTGCCCTGTCTCCGAAACATATCATTATCGACGATATCATCGCTTCCGTGAGCTATATCCTGAACCTGAACCACGGCATCGGAAACGTCGACGATATCGACCATTTAGGAAACAGAAGACTGAGAACGGTTGGAGAGCTGCTCCAAAACCAGTTCCGTATCGGCTTGGCCCGTATGGAAAGAGTCGTCAAGGAGAGGATGACCATTCAGGACATCGAAGTGACGACGCCTCAGGCATTGATGAATATCAGACCGGTAACGGCGGCGATCAAAGAGTTCTTCGGAAGCTCCCAGTTATCCCAGTTTATGGACCAGACCAATCCGCTGGCGGAGCTGACGCACAAGAGAAGGCTTTCTGCGCTGGGACCCGGCGGTCTGTCCAGAGAAAGAGCCGGATTTGAAGTCCGAGACGTACATCACTCCCATTATGGAAGAATGTGCCCCATCGAGACTCCTGAAGGACCGAACATCGGGCTGATCGGTTCTCTGACTACTTACGGAAAGATCAATGAATACGGTTTCATTGAAGCGCCGTATCGGCGCGTGGATAAGGCGAAGGGTATCGTTACGGAAACCATCGATTATCTCACGGCGGATGAAGAAGAAATTCTGATCATCGCACAGGCCAACGAGCCTCTTGATTCCGAGGGAAGATTCGTGAACCACAGGGTCGCTTCCAGAGGAGCGGGCGGAGACATCGATCTGGTTCCAAGAGACCTCATCGATTATATGGACGTATCCCCGAAGCAGGTAGTATCCGTTGCGACGGCGATGATTCCGTTCCTGGAAAACGACGACGCCAACCGGGCTCTCATGGGCTCCAACATGCAGCGTCAGGCGGTGCCGCTCCTGATTACGGACGCTCCTATCGTAGGAACCGGTATGGAACATACGGCCGCCAGAGATTCCGGCGTCGTAATCCTCGCGAAGCATGCCGGTACCGTTGAATATGTAGATGCGACGAAAATCAAAATAAGAAGAGACGACGGCTTTGGCGCCGACGAATATAAGATGCTGAAATTCAAGCGTTCCAACCAGGGAACCTGCATCAACCAGAGGCCTATCGTCAGTAAGAACGAACATGTGGAAGAAGGAGAAGTCATCGCAGACGGACCTTCTACCGACATGGGCGAAGTCGCCCTCGGCAAGAACCTTCTCATCGGCTTTATGACGTGGGAGGGATATAACTACGAGGACGCTATCATACTGAATGAAAGACTGATCATGGAAGACGCCCTCACTTCTCTCCATATTGAGGAGTACGAGGCGGAGGCCAGAGATACGAAGCTGGGACCGGAAGAGATCACCAGAGATATTCCAAACGTGGGAGAAGACGCGCTGAAGGATCTGGATGAAGAAGGCATCATCCGCATCGGCGCGGAAGTAGACTCCTCCGACATTCTGGTCGGCAAGGTTACCCCGAAGGGAGAAACGGAGCTGACGGCGGAAGAACGTTTGCTGAGAGCGATCTTCGGAGAAAAGGCAAGAGAAGTGAGAGACACTTCCCTGCGCGTACCTCACGGAGAAGCCGGTATCGTCGTTGACGTGAAGATTTTCTCAAGAGAAAACGGCGACGAACTGCCTCCTGGCGTCAACAAGCTCGTTCGATGCTACATCGCGACAAAGAGAAAGATCAGTGTCGGCGATAAGATGGCCGGACGTCACGGAAATAAGGGTGTTATTTCCAGGATTCTTCCGGAAGAGGATATGCCGTTTATGGAAAACGGAATGCCCCTTCAGGTCATGCTGAATCCCCTGGGCGTACCGTCCCGAATGAACGTCGGACAGGTTTTGGAAACTCACCTTGGTCTTGCGGCCAAGTACAAGGATTGGTATATTGCAACTCCGGTATTTGACGGGGCCAGCGAGCTGGATATCATTGACCTGCTCAAGGACTGCGGATATTCGGAAAGCGGAAAACTGACATTGAGAGACGGAAGGACCGGCGAGCCCTTTGACAACACGGTCACCGTAGGATACATGTATATGCTGAAGCTGCATCATCTCGTTGATGACAAGATTCACGCAAGAAGTACAGGACCTTATTCCCTGGTAACCCAACAGCCGCTGGGCGGAAAAGCTCAGTTCGGAGGACAGAGATTCGGAGAAATGGAAGTATGGGCGCTGGAAGCCTACGGCGCAGCCTATACGCTTCAGGAAATCCTCACCGTAAAATCCGACGACGTGGTGGGCCGTGTAAAGACCTACGAAGCCATCGTCAAGGGAGAGAATATTCCTGAGCCTGGAATTCCGGAATCCTTCAAGGTTCTCATCAAGGAAATGCAGAGCCTTGGCCTCGACGTAAAGGTACTGACGGATGAAAATGAGGAGATTGAAATCAAGGAATCCGCCGAACTGGATGGAATATCCGGTTTGGAAAGCATCATCGATATCGATGCTGTGGCCGATGAAGGCGAGCTATTTGAAGAAGAGAGCGGCTTCACGGAAGAATTGGTGGATGAAGACATGGACGATGAGGACATGGACATGGACTTGATTGATGAAGATTTCAATGATGAAGTATAACAGTCGTCATAAGAAAGGAGGGGAAGCTTCTTGTACGAATTAAACAATTTTGAAGCGCTGCAGATCAGCCTTGCATCTACGGAGAAGATCAGAAGCTGGTCAAAAGGAGAGGTAAAAAAACCCGAAACGATCAACTACAGGACACTGAAACCCGAAAAGGAAGGTCTTTTCTGCGAAAAGATCTTCGGACCGACAAAGGATTGGGAGTGTCACTGCGGTAAATATAAAAGGATCCGGTATAAAGGGATCATCTGCGACCGTTGCGGAGTAGAGGTTACGAAAGCAAAGGTTAGAAGAGAGAGAATGGGTCACATCGAGCTTGCGGCCCCCGTATCTCACATCTGGTATTTCAAGGGAATTCCCAGCAGAATGGGTCTGGTGCTCGACATCTCCCCGAGAAACCTGGAAAAGGTTCTCTATTTTGCCGCGTATATCGTAACGGATCCGGGCAATAGCGGACTGGGTTACAAGGAAATCCTGACGGAGCAGCAGTACCGGGAAGCAAAGGATAAGTTCGGCAACGGTTTCAAGGCAGCCATGGGAGCGGAAGCGATCCGCGACTTGCTCGCACAGATCGATCTGATTGCCCTTTCCGACGACATGAGAAAGAAGCTGAAAGAGGCTTCCGGACAGAAAAAGATCAGAATCGTCAGAAGGCTTGAAGTAATTGAAGCTTTGAGATTGTCCGGAAACAAACCGGAGTGGATGGTTCTTGAAGTGATTCCGGTCATTCCGCCGGACCTCAGACCGATGGTACAGCTGGACGGAGGAAGATTTGCAACCTCCGACCTCAACGACTTATATCGAAGAGTAATCAACAGAAATAATAGATTGAAGAGACTGCTCGATCTTGGAGCTCCCGACATCATCGTCAGAAATGAAAAGAGAATGCTCCAGGAAGCTGTGGACGCGCTGATCGACAACGGCAGAAGAGGCAGACCGGTCACCGGTCCCGGAAGCAGACCGCTGAAATCCCTGTCCGATATGCTGAAGGGAAAACAGGGACGTTTCCGGCAGAACCTGCTCGGAAAGCGTGTCGACTATTCCGGTCGTTCCGTAATCGTAGTAGGACCGGAGCTGAAGTTCTATCAGTGCGGCCTGCCGAAGAAAATGGCGCTTGAGCTGTTCAAGCCGTTCATTATGAAGAAGCTTGTTCAGAAGGGACATTCCCATAACATCAAGAGCGCCAAGCGGATGGTAGAAAAAGTGAAACCGGAGGTGTGGGACGTTCTCGACGAGGTCATCAAGGAGCATCCCGTATTGCTGAACCGTGCCCCTACCCTTCATAGATTGGGAATTCAGGCGTTTGAGCCGGTTCTTGTAGAGGGTAAGGCCATCAAGCTGCATCCTCTGGTTTGTACCGCATACAACGCCGACTTTGACGGAGACCAGATGGCCGTTCACGTGCCGCTGTCCGTGGAAGCCCAGGCTGAGGCCAGGTTCCTCATGCTCTCCGTCAACAATATCCTCGCGCCGAAGGACGGATCTCCGATCACGACGCCGACGCAGGATATGATTCTGGGAAGCTATTACCTGACTCATCCGGGCGTGGAAGAAAGAAACACGTCGGCGGAAAAGGGCGACGGAAAGATCTTTACCGATTACGATGAAATGCTCATGGCTTACCGGAACGGCGTCGTCGGCCTCCATGCGAGGGTCAAGATGAGGATGTTCCTCGAAGGTGATACGAGAGGAAAGCTGATCGAATCCACGGTAGGAAGGTTCATCTTCAATGAGAAGATTCCGCAGGACCTCGGCTATGTCGACAGAGACGCAGATAAATATTCGTTGGAAATAGACTTCCTCTGTGACAAGAAGAGGTTGGGACAGATCATCGATAAGTGCTACAGAAAGCACGGCAATACGAAGACTGCCCTCATGCTCGACTATATCAAGGATACAGGTTTCCATTATTCCACAATAGGAGCGATTACGATCAGCGTATCGGATATGGAAATTCCCGAAGCGAAACGGGAGATTCTGGCAGAAGCCGAGAAGAAGGTTGAAAAATATGAGACCGCCTATCGGAGAGGGCTCATGTCCAATTCCGAGCGGTATGAAAGAGTTATCGATACATGGAACGATGCGACGGATGATATCGCCGACGCACTGATGAAGTCCCTGGGAACGCTGAACAACCTGTTCATCATGGCCCATTCGGGAGCGAGAGGAAGCAAGAGCCAGATCAAGCAGATCGGTGGTATGCGTGGACTGATGGCAAACGCATCCGGACAGACGATCGAAATCCCGATCAAATCCAACTTCCGTGAAGGACTGTCCGTACTGGAATACTTCATTTCCACCAACGGTGCAAGAAAAGGTCTTGCTGATACGGCGCTGAGAACGGCCGACTCCGGTTATCTGACAAGAAGACTGGTAGACGTCAGCCATAATGTCATCGTAAGGGAAATGGACTGCGGTACCGACGAAGGAATCGAAGTAAGGGCCTTCACCGACGGCAAGGAAGTCATCGAACCGCTGAAGCTCCGTATCATCGGCAGAACCGCTCTGACGGACATCGTAAATCCGAAAACCGGTAGGCTCATCGTAGAGCAGGGAGAGGAAATTCTGGAAGCGCACGCGGAAGAAATTGAGGCGTCCGGAATCGAATCCGTAGCGATCCGTTCCGTCATGACGTGTCACAGCGTCTACGGAATCTGCGCGAAGTGTTACGGCAGAAACCTGGCGACGGGTGAACCGGTCAACATCGGCGAGGCGGTAGGAATTACGGCGGCTCAGTCCATCGGAGAACCGGGTACTCAGCTCACCATGCGTACGTTCCATACGGGCGGCGTAGCGGGAAGCGATATCACCCACGGTCTTCCCCGTGTAGAAGAGCTGTTCGAGGCGAGAAAGCCAAAGGGACTTGCGGAGATCTGCGAAGCCGACGGGACCGTGGTTTCCATCGAAGCGAGAAAAGACAACAAGACAGAAGTTAAGGTCAGAGGAGAAGAGGAACGAATCTACATCATACCTTATGGTGCGCGTCTGAATGTGAAGGAAGGGGATTACGTCCTCGCCGGAGATCAGATCACCAAGGGTCCTCTGAATCCTCACGATATATTGAGATTAAACGGCGTGGAAGGCGTATACCAGTATCTTCTCAAAGAAGTGCAGCGGGTATATAAACAGCAGGGTGTAGACATCAACGACAAGCACGTCGAAGTAATCGTAAGCCAGATGCTTTCCAAGTACAAGATCGAAGACGCGGG
>CAMJRV010000120.1 GCA_946408315.1 uncultured Bacillota bacterium
GCTCGATCTTGTCCATGGCCGCATCCAGCATCTTCATAACGTGAGTCGCGCTGTTGATGGCCTCTACGTTGCCGAAGAGGACGAAAGAAAACATGCACATCATCAGCATGACGGAAAGCTCCATCCGTCCGTTCAGAGTCGATGCCACGGCGGCCAGCACAACGCCTGTTGAAGCAATTTTAAGTGACAGCAGGTGCAGTCCGTTGTAAAAGGCATAATACTTCTCGATCCTGATGTTAATCTTCTTGTGATTTTCAAAAGCGTCTGCAGCTCCTTCCCGGGCGGCGCCGCCAAAGCCGAAGGCTTTGACGATGGAGATGCCCCGAACGTATTCAAGGACCGCGGAAACCATATCATCCTGCACCTGCTGATGGACTCTGGTATTTCGTTTGCTGGTAACCGTCATCCCGTGCAGCGCCAGGGCGGAAAGCAGCACTCCCGCGAGGGCAATGGCCGAAATCAGGGGGCTGAAGAAGAGGATGAGCAGGATCATGACCCCTGTGCCGATATAGCCGTTTACGATCGTATCCATCATCTTCATAGAAAACATCTCAAAATAGGACAGATCTGTCGTAACGGCGGCAGAGAGTTCTCCCGTATTGTTTTTGCTGAAAAATCCGAGGGATACTCGTTTGAGAATGTCTCCGATGACGATGCGCTCCTCTGCCGTGCGTTCATAGGCGACGCTGTCCTGAAAGACCGCCCGCAGATAGGAGAATAAAAACCGGCCGAGCACCGCAAATACCATAAATCCCGCCATACCCCATATCCACACGGGATTCAGCGGTGCGATTCCCCTGTAGTCCTCGATAATCATGTTGAGGGCGTAGGCCGCTGCCATAATGGGCATCGCGAGGAACAGCGAATGGAAGAACGAGAAGAGATACCCGATATTGACTCTCCTTTTGTATGGCCCGACCCACCGGGTAAGCCGTTTTACAGAGCTAAGCATAATGCGCCGCCTCCTTTCCGGTGATCTCATATTGTTTTCCCTGTTTTTTCGCCGCCGACCACTCTTTCGCTCCGATATGGGATTCCCAGAGAGTGCGGTACAACTCGCTGGCATTCAGGAGTTCCGAATGCTTCCCCACAGCGGCAACCTCTCCGCGGTTGAGGACTACAATCGAATCGGCTTCCTTGATCGTGGAAAGTCGGTGGGCTATGACGATCAGGGTCTTCTTCTTTCCGGTCTGCCCCTGTCTCGTGAGCGCCATAATCGATTTTTGCAGCTTATCTTCGTTTTCCGGATCGGTAAAGGCGGTCGCCTCATCCAGAATGATGACGGGGGAGTCCTTCAGGATGGCCCGGGCGATGGCGATTCTCTGGCGTTCTCCGCCGGAAAGCCTTCCGCCCGCTTCTCCTGCGTTGGTTTGATATCCATTGGGCAGGCGGCGGATAAAGTCGTCGCACAGCGCTGCCTTTGCGGCAGCATAGACTTCCTCGTCACTGGCGGCAGGATTGCCCATGCGGATATTTTCCAGAAGGGATCGGTTGAACAAATAGTTGTCCTGGATGACGAAGCTGACGGCCTTTGCAAGCTGGGAGAGCGGAATATCGCGGACATCGGCATCTCCGATTTTAATCCTGCCGTCTCCCACATCCCAATACCGGGCGATCAGCCGCGCGACAGTGGACTTACCGCTTCCGGAGGGGCCCACAAGGGCGGTATAGCTTCCTTCGGGGAAAGACAGACTGATGTTTTTAAGAACGTCGTCCCCTTTGTCATCCGCGTCATCCTCTTTGCCGTCCGCGTCATCCCATTTGCCATCCGCCGTGTCGTGATAGGAAAACGAAACATTTTCCAGATGTATCCCGTAATTGTTGATCGGAACCGGCTTTTCCGCGTTTGGAAGCTCCGGCAGGCCGAGGATTTCCCGGGCGTCGCAAACGGCATACTCAATGGATTTTAAGTCGTTGACCACCATGGTAAAGGCGGTAAGCGGAGCCACGAGCCCCATGGATAAAACGATGGATATGACGATTTCAGCCGGGGTAATCTCGCCTGCGAGATACAGGGCGATCGCGGCGGGCAGTGCTCCGAGCAGGGAGGAAGGCAGGATGGCGCCGCCCAGAGTCATATGCTTCCACGTGCTTCTGAACCAGTCCAGCGTGTATTCCTTAAAAGCGGAGACCGCGTTTTTATATTTTTCATAGGAGCTTCCTGAGCGGCCGAAGGCCTTGATCACTTCGATGCCTTCCACGTATTCCACAATCACGCTGTTCACATGGTTGCTCGATTTCATAAAGTCGGCATATTTCTCGTTATAGCTTCTCAGCACGAAGCTGTAGACCAGAAAGGCCAGGGGGACACAGATCAGCGACCAGAGGGCCAGTCTCCAGTCGATATGGAGCATGTAGGCAAACATCGCCAGAGGAACCAGCAGATTCGATATTCCTTCGGGAATGATATGGGCAAGGGGCAGCTCAATCGTCTCAACCCGGTCGATGATCGTGCTCTTCAGCTCGCCGCCGGTGCGGGAAAGCACCGTGCCCAGCGGCGCGTTCATGAGTTTTTGCGTCATCGCAAGACGGATCTGTTCCAATATGCTGTATGCCGACATATGGGACAATGTCGTTGCAATGGCGTGCAGCAGAATCTTGGCGAAATACCCTGCGGCGCAAAGGACGATAAGGGGCATTGTGTTTTGAAACTCGGCAGCCTCCTCAAAGAAGAGCATGAGGATGTGATACACGCTGATATACGGGATCAAGCCGCAGCCGACGCTGAGAACTTCAAAGAGTACGGCCAGCGTCATCCTGCCCTTACAGTGTCCTGCAAAACGGAAGACCGTCTTGATCCAAGCTTCTTGTTTCATCATAAAATAACCTCCTGGAGCACGAACTGCAGCTCATTACAAATTTAATTTCATTACAAGCCGCAGTTTCATAAATAAACGCAGTTAGCAACAACTAACTGGGTTTATTGTAATCAATCCCCTTTTTGTTTGCTACTCCACGGAGGCAAGTCTGGCTCCAATCGGACAGAAAGCTTTTGATAACCTGTCGGTGTGCTGCCGATTACAGCCTTGAACGCTGCGGCAAATTTACTCTGGTTGTCGTAGCCGACAGCTCCGGCAACTGCTGCAACGCTCATGTTTCCTTCCCGGAGCAGCTTTGCCGCCGTATTCATGCGGTAATTGCGGAGATATTGGCCGATGGGCGAACCGTACACCCCTCGGAAACAGAGTTTCATCGAGGTTTGCGGAATACAGAACTGCCCGGCCAGCTCCGCTATCGTGTAGTTTCGCTCGAGGTTGGCTGTAAGAAAGGCCGCGATCTGCTTGACGATATCCACCTGCTTCTTGGAAAAATAGCCCCTGCGCTTCCGCCCCTCTTCATCGAGCCCCTGAAGGAGGTAGAGAAGCTCCACCACCTTGATCTGAAGATAGGAAGCCTCATACTTGCCCCGGGTCGCGTACAGTTCCTCAAAGAGACGTGAGATGCTGTCATCCGCACGGTTAAGATATGCGGCAGTGTCGGAAGAACAATATCTCCTGTACAGTGCGTCAATGCTGATTCCAAAGAATTTCAGCAATTCTCCGGTTGGCCGGTCCAGATCATCCACGTAGACCCCGACGGTGATCCCATGATAGTGGGACAATGGAAACCCGAACGCTCTGATCTGATCCCGTTTTCCGGAAACCTGAAGATCGCCTTCCTGCAGATACAGGCAGCTTCCGCCCGTCATCTCCCATTCGATCCGGCCCTCTTTGCAGTGGTCGATCCCAAGCAGAGGAACCTTGCTGTAAAACTCCGACAGACAGGCCTCCATGTGAAAATCGTTGTATACAAGCTCGATTCCCGGAAATACATGATATACCTCCATCGTTCCGACGCCCGTCTTATCCTCCATTCTATAAAGGGCGCCTTCCTCCGTCCGGCGGACGGGCGTTATGTTTCGGCCAAAACTCACCTTGATCGCATCATCCATAGGCCCCATAGCTCCGTTCACTCACGATCACCTCACCGACCAGCCGAGGCTCTCCTGCTGTATGGAATAAAGCCTGTGGTACAGACCGCCCAGAGCAACCAGTTCGTCATGAGTGCCCTGCTCCATAACCCTTCCCTGATCCAGCACGATGATCTGATCCGCATTCTTTATAGTCCGCAGGCGGTGGGCGATGACGATGACGGTCTTTCCGCCGATGAGGTTGGAAATCGCCTGCTGAATGTAAGCCTCGCTCTCCGGGTCGAGGGAGGCGGTCGCCTCATCCAGCAGGACAACGGGAGCATCCTTGAGCAGGGCCCGGGCGATAGAAAGCCGCTGACGCTCTCCCCCGGAAAGGGTGGAGCCGTTTTCACCGAGCAAGGTATCGTAGCCGTCGGGCATACGGCTGATAAACTCGTCGCAGCGCGCAGCCTTTGCAGCGGCCATCACCTCCTCCCGGGAAGCGTTCATATTGCCGATGCGGATATTGTTGTAGATCGTATCGTTGAAGAGGACCACATCCTGAAAGACGAAACTCATATAGCTCATCAGATGCTCCGGGTCGAGGGTTTTGACGTCTACTCCGCCGATTGTGATCCGGCCTCCCGTCACGTCCCAGAACCGGGCAATCAGCCTTGAAACCGTGCTTTTGCCGCTGCCCGAAGGGCCGACCAGCGCCGTGATGCTCCCGGCTGGGATCGACAGGGTCATATCGCGGATCGTCTCCTCCCCGTCCTGATTATATTGGAAATCGACGTTTTCAAACTCGATATCGAAATCGCGCAGATCCGTCTCCCCGCTGCCTTCCATGGGCTGTACTTCCATCAAGGTCTTCATCCGGTTCACCGCGATCCTGTGATACAGGAATTCCGGCAGCAGAGCAAGCTCCGTAAGGATCGGCCCGTAAATCCGTACGACGATCAACACAAACAGGAGCATGGGAATGAATTCGATTTTCCCGCCGGTCAAAAGGTTCGTTCCGACCAGAACGGTCAATCCGATCCCCGCCTGCAGTACAACCTGGGCACCTGTAACGAAGACTCCGGTTCCGAATTCCATGGCGATAGCGAGGCGTTTCATGGTTCGCAGGGCGTCTTCCAGGGCGCTGAACTTTTCGCCGTCCAGATTGCAAGCACGGATGACTTTAATCCCCTCGATGTATTCCTGGACCTGTCCGGAGGCGGCCAGCTTTGCAGCCATGTGCTTCTCGTGCAGCCTCCCGTAAAATCTGCGGCTGACAACGATAATGCCGAAGGCCAGAGGGACGGTGATAAACATAGAAAGAGCCATCCGCCAGTCGAAGAACGCTGTCATCAGGCAGATTGCCGTAATGGAAATGGCGTTGGCGGCAATCTGCGGCACCACATGGCTGAGCACGTGTTCGCTGGTAGCCACGTCTTCCATCAGGTTGGTCGTGATTTCCGACAGATCCTTTGCGTTGAAAAAGCTCATGGGAAGCTTTCGGATATGCTCGGCAATAGAAACCCGGGCGTTCTCACTTTCCATATAGGAGACGACGTAGGTTTTCTTATAGTCGTTTTTCAGGCAGAGGAAGATGATCCCCGCCGACACGATTCCCAGGGCAAAGAGCAGCCACATGAAATTCCAGGATACCGTGCCGCCGCTCAGCGGCTTTATCAGCTCGACCACCAGCTGGATCATGACGCCAAAGGAAAGCATCAGGGAAAAGTTGCTGAGGGTACAGGCGGCAATGGCCTTTTTCATATCTCGATAACCCTTGTCTGTGAGCATAAAAGCGGATTGTAATTTAGGCATGTGCGTAAACCTCCTTTGCGGCTGTCATATCTTTCTTCGCAGCGTTCACATCCTTTTTCGCCGCAGCCATATCTTTCTGCTTCGCCATCCCATCCTTGGACATCGTCCAGCTTGTGGTCTCCATATAGGTGTTCCACATCGCACTGTACCTGCCGTTTCGGGCGATCAGTTCGTCATGGGTGCCCTGTTCGGCAATTCTGCCCTCATCCATCACGATGATCTGATCCGCTCTCCTCACGGTGGACAGCCGGTGGGCGATCATGACTACGGTTTTATCCTTCATCAGCACCTCGAAAGCCTTCTGTATGAGATGCTCGTTTTCCGGGTCTGCAAATGCGGTGGCCTCATCCAGCACGACAACAGGCGAGTTCTTGATAATCGCCCGGGCGATGGCAATGCGCTGACGCTCTCCCCCGGACAGATGGACGCCTCTCGTTCCGATCACCGTGTGATAGCCGCCCGGAAGCTTTGTGATAAAGTCATGGCACTGGGCGGCTTTTGCCGCTTCCATCACCTGTGCGTCGTCCGCGGTTTGGTTTCCCATACGGATGTTATCCATGACGCTCTGCTTGAAGAGAAACACGTCCTGAAATACGAAGCTGACCTGATCCATCAAATCGTGGGGGTCCATTTTCCGGACGTCCACGCCGCCGATGGTGATGCTCCCGCCGCTCACATCGAAAAAGCGCGGGATCAAATGGGCAATGGTACTCTTGCCGCCGCCGGAGGGTCCGACGATCGCGGTGATTTCCCCCTGCTTCGCCGTAAAGGAAACGCCGGAGAGGGCCTCGCTCTTCTTGTCCTTGTCGTAGGAGAATACTACATCGGAAAACTCCACGTCATGGCTTTTCGCTCTTTGAGGATTCGCGGCCCTGGCGAGCTCCGGCTCGGCAAGGACCGCGTCCATGGCCTCCACACCGCCGATGATTTTCATGGCGTTGCCGTTGACATACATGACCTTCATCAGGATGGAAGAAACCGACTGCACGAAGATCAGGTAGAAGATGAACGTCGCGGCAAAGCCCCGATAGTCCGCCGTATTCATGCCGATGAAGATCCCCACCGGAATCACAAAGAGGTAGATGTTGTTCACAAGCATGACAAACGCGGAAAAGGAGTTTTCCCAGCTCAAGGTATAGGGAATGACCATGGAGGTGTAAGCTTTGATGGTGTCGTGGAGGCGGCGGAAGGAGTAAACCGTCTGTTTAAACGCCTTTACGACCGAGATTCCCCGCACATATTCCACCGAGGCGTTGTTCATGTCCTCCAAAGCTTCCTGATATTTTTTCATCATCTTCCGGGAGCCTTCGTTTCCATATACGGAAGCTTGTATGAGAAAGGAGACGACCACCCCTGCCATCGCCGCAAGGC